>NZ_JBEXPT010000143.1:0-15759 GCF_040612195.1 Streptomyces sp. NPDC006450
CCGGACACCGTCACGGTGTCCGGGCCCTTCCGTCTGTGCGTCTGATGCGTGTGATCGGGACGTGGCGGCTGAGGAACTACGCCGTCTGCTGAGCCACCAGAGCCAGCGCGGCCACGAGGATCACCAGCAGCGCGATGAGCGCCACCGGGTTCAGGCCGCCGGAGAAGGGGTCCTCACGCTGGAGGCGCCCCCGGTTCGCCCGGCACACCGGGCAGCGGCCCTGGCTGACGGGTGCGGCGCAGTTCGCGCACACGAGCCGGTCATATGTCATGCGCTCCTCCTTTCGTCCCCTCGGTTACAACGGTCGCGGGAACCGGTCCGTTCCCCCTCCCACTGTGCCAGCTTCGATGACATTCGGCGCGGCCCCTCCGGGCAATCGCGGTCGAGCACCTCTCGGACCAGGGGATATATCGGGCAACTCCGGACGCCGGGTCCACACCTCGCGCCTGTTCGCGTATGGTCACGCACACCTACTCCCGGCGACCGTGGTGCACCCGTGATCCGATTCGACAACGTCTCCAAGTCCTACCCGAAGCAGAGCCGCCCCGCACTCAGAGATGTCTCCCTGGACATCGCGAAGGGCGAGTTCGTCTTCCTGGTCGGCTCCTCCGGCTCCGGCAAGTCCACCTTCATGCGGCTCATCCTGCGCGAGGAGCGGGCGAGCCACGGCCAGGTGCACGTCCTGGGCAAGGACCTCGCCAAGCTCTCCAACTGGAAGGTTCCGCAGATGCGGCGCCAGCTGGGGACCGTCTTCCAGGACTTCCGCCTCCTGCCGAACAAGTCGGTGGCCGACAACGTGGCCTTCGCCCAGGAGGTCATCGGCAGACCGCGGGGCGAGATCAAGAAGGCCGTTCCCCAGGTCCTGGAACTCGTCGGCCTCGGCGGCAAAGAGGACCGGATGCCCGGTGAACTCTCGGGCGGTGAGCAGCAGCGCGTGGCCATCGCCCGTGCCTTCGTCAACCGGCCGGCGCTGCTGATCGCGGACGAGCCCACCGGCAACCTGGACCCCCAGACCTCCGTCGGCATCATGAAGCTGCTGGACCGGATCAACCGGACCGGCACCACCGTGATCATGGCGACCCACGACCAGCAGATCGTCGACCAGATGCGCAAGCGCGTCATCGAACTCGAGCAGGGCCGTCTCGTCCGCGACCAGTCGCGCGGCGTCTACGGCTACCAGCACTGAAAGGCTCCTGAGACGCGATGCGCGCCCAGTTCGTCATGTCGGAGATCGGGGTCGGTCTCCGCCGCAATCTGACCATGACCTTCGCGGTCATCATCTCCGTGTCCCTGTCGCTGGCCCTCTTCGGCGGTTCCCTGCTCATGCGCGACCAGGTGAGCAAGATGAAGGGGTACTGGTACGACAAGGTCAACGTCTCCATCTACCTCTGCAACAAGAACGACGCCGAGGCGACCAACGGGGCCTCCTGCTCCAAGGGCGCGGTGACCCCGGAGCAGAAGCAGGCCCTGGAGACCGAGCTCAAGGGCATGGACCTCGTCGAGGCCGTCACGTACGAGTCCTCCGACGAGGCCTTCAAGCACTACAAGGAGCAGTTCGGGCACACCGCCCTGGCCGCGTCCATCACCCCGGACCAGATGCCCGAGTCCTTCCGGGTGAAGCTCAAGCAGCCGGAGAAGTACAAGGTCATCACGACCTCCTTCTCCGGGCGCGACGGAGTCCAGTCGGTGGAGGACCAGCGCACCGTGCTGGACAACCTCTTCAGACTTCTCGGCTACCTCAACATCGCCGCGCTCGGCATCATGCTGATCATGCTGATCGTGGCGCTGCTGCTGATCGTCAACACGGTGCGCGTCTCGGCCTTCAGCCGTCGGCGCGAAACAGGGATCATGCGGCTGGTGGGCGCCTCCAGCTTCTACATCCAGGTGCCGTTCATCATGGAGGCGGCCTTCGCCGGCCTGATCGGCGCGCTGCTCGCCTGCGGAATGCTCGGCGCGGGCCAGTACTTCGTGATCGACCACGGCGCTGCGCTGCGCGACAAGATGGAGCTCATCAACTTCATCGGCTGGGACTCGGTCCTGACCAAGCTGCCGCTGGTGCTCGTGATCGGCGTGCTGATGCCCTCGCTCGCCGCCTTCATCGCGTTGCGCAAGTACCTGAAGGTGTGACGAGCGCCCCGCGAGCGGTACGGCCAACCACCCGTATCGCCGCGGGCCTTGTCCTAGACTCGGCGCCATGCCGGGACTGCCCGCCTTCTGTCTCCGGCCCCGCGACATGCGTCGCGGGGCCGTTTTGACGTTGGTCTTCCTCGCCGCCGTGGGTGCCGGCGCCTGCACCGGGAGCTGGGACCACCCCGGCCCCGGCCGATCCGCGGGCCCCGCCCCCCTGGCGGCGGCTACGGAGGCCTCCGCGGCCGAACCCGCGCCCGAGGCCCTGTCCGGGCCGCGGGCGCAGGCGCACCGCGAGGCGGGCACCGCCGACCGGGACGCGGTGGCCCGTGCGGCCGCAGAGGCCGTCGCCGAGGGCAAGTCGGCCAAGTCGGCGGCCCAGGAGGTGGTCAGCCGCAGCGGGGACCGCTGGGGCGCGGTGTACGACCAGGGCGAGTACGAGGCCTTCGCCGACGACCTGGACGGTCGATGGACGGGCGTCGGGCTGTGGGTCGGGCGGCTGCGCGACGGCCGCATCGAGATCGACCGGGTCCAGCCCGGCAGCCCCGCGGCGCGGGCCGGGCTGCGCGCCGGGGACCGGCTGCTCGGCATCGACGGACAGGGCGTGACCGGGCTCAGGGTGGCCGAGGTGGTGGCCCTGCTGCGCGGCGAGGCCGGCACCCCCGTGGTCCTGAAGCTGACCCGCGGCGGAGCAGACCTCACGGAGACCGTGCGGCGCGAGCGGCTGCGCAGCGAACCGGTGACGGTGCGCGAGCTGCCCGGCGGGATCACGGTCATCAAGGTCGCCTCCTTCACCCGGGGCTCCGGGGAGCGGGTCCGCTCGGCGGTCCGCGCCGCCCCGCCCGGCGGCGGGGTCATGCTGGACCTGCGCGGCAACACCGGCGGCCTGGTCACCGAGGCCGTGGCGGCGGCCTCCGCCTTCCTGGACGGCGGGCTGGTGGCGACGTACGACGTGCGCGGCGCGCAGCGAGCCCTCTACGCGACCCCGGGCGGCGACACGGCCCGGCCCCTGGTGGCGCTGATCGACGGCGGCACGATGAGCGCGGCCGAACTGGTCACCGGAGCCCTCCAGGACCGGGGCCGCGCGGTGGCGGTCGGTACCCGCACCTTCGGCAAGGGCTCGGTGCAGATGCCCACGGAGCTGCCGGACGGATCGGTGGCGGAGCTGACGGTGGGGACGTACCGCACTCCGGCGGGCCGCAGCCTGGACGGTGCGGGCATCACGCCGGACCTGGCGGCGGCGGATCGGGTCGAGGAACGGGCCCGCACGGTATTGAGTGGCATCGGGGTGGGCCCGTAGTGCGAAAATGACCGCACTATGGCAAAGGAAACAGGGCGCAAGCTGATCGCCCAGAACAAGAAGGCGCGGCACGACTACACGATCATCGACACCTACGAGTGCGGTCTCGTGCTCACGGGTACCGAGGTCAAGTCCCTGCGCCAGGGCCGTGCCTCGCTGGTGGACGGCTTCGTGTCGGTGGAGAGCGGCGAGGCCTGGCTCTACAACGTGCACGTGCCGGAGTACAGCCAGGGCACCTGGACCAACCACAGCGCGCGGCGCAAGCGCAAGCTCCTCCTGCACCGCGAGGAGATCGACAAGCTGGACTCGAAGACGGGCGAGACGGGCAACACGATCGTGCCGCTCGCCCTGTACTTCAAGGACGGCCGGGCGAAGATCGAGATCGCGCTGGCGAAGGGCAAGAAGGAGTACGACAAGCGGCAGGCGCTGCGCGAGAAGCAGGACACGCGCGAGACGAACCGGGTGATCTCGGCCGTGAAGCGCAAGGAGCGCGGCCAGCTTTAATGTCCTGGCACGCGGTGCTCCACTTCGCGTACCATGGCGTCAGCACCACGCGCTTGCGGGTGGTGCCGGTCGGGCGGGACGCATGGAGAGCGCCTGCTGGATCTCACAACTGAACAGCGTGAAACATGGGGATGATCGGTTTCGACAGCGGATGTCGATGTAGGGGAAGCGAGCCGAGGAAGCGGCAATGATCTCGTTAACCATATGTCGCAAACAATAATCGCCAACTCCAAGAGCGATAACTCCCGCTTCACCCTCGCTGCCTAATAACAGTGAGCTGAAGCCTCTGTGAGGAGCGTCAGCCCGGAAGTGGTCCCGGTCCGGATCCTGGCGTCAATTAGGGATCTAAACCTCTAACTCCGGTCACGGGGGATAGAGGGAAATCAAACAGTGACTGAGCCCGTCGGAGACTTGTCCGTGTGATCTCCGGGGCCGAGAAAAGCGCAGCGGAATGCGCTCGGAGAAGCCCTACTTCTGCACCGTTGGACGCGGGTTCGATTCCCGCCATCTCCACAACCCCCATGTTGGGCGAAGGCCCCGCGGCCGTCAGGCTGCGGGGCCTTCGTCGTGCCCGGGTGCCCGTGCCGGCTGTCACCGGGTGCGGGCGGCGGTCCGCGACGTGCCCAGGAGGAGGGACAGCAGCGCCGCCGCCGCGGGCAGGGCGTACGGGGCCGTCGTGCCCCAGTGGTCGATCGCGGAGCCGGCGGTCGCGGAGCCCGCCGCGATGCCCGCGAAGAGGGCGGTGACGGCGAGGGTCATGCCCTCGTTGAGGCGGCCCGGCGGGGTCACGGCGTGGACCCGGGACATCGCGGTGACCATGACCGGGGCCGTGGCCACGCCGGCCAGCAGGAGGGCCGCGGCCAGGGGCAGCAGCGAGCCGGTGGCCGCCGCGGCCCAGGGCAGCGCCATGGCGGCGGCCAGGACGCCCAGGCAGACGGGGAGCGTGCGCGGGCGCAGGGTGCCGTAGAGCAGGCCGGCCGCGAAGGAGCCGCCCGCCTGGAGGGCGAGGACCGGGCCCGAGAGCGCGCCGAGGCCGTGGGCGCCGAGATGGGCGATGGAGGTGATCTCCATGGAGCCGAACATCGCGCCGAGGGCGAGGAAGAGCGGCAGCAGCCCTCCCAGGGCGCGGAGCGGGGAGGGCCCCCGGACCGCGGGCGCCGGCGGGGGCTCGGTGGCGCGGTGGGCCGTGAAGACCAGCATCCCGGTGAGGAGCAGGACGGCCCCGGTGAGCGTGCCCGCCTCCGGGAAGACGGCGGTGCACAGGAACGCGGCGGCCACCGGCCCGAGCATGTACGCCAGTTCGTCCGCGGCCTGCTCGAAGGACATCGCGGTGTGCCGGGAGGACGGGTCGTCCCGCAGCAGGTGGGTCCAGCGGGCGCGGGACATGCCGCCGATGTTGGGGGTGGTCGCGGTGGCGGCGTAGGAGGCGAAGAGGGTCCACGCGGGGGCCCCGCCGCGGACGCACGCGATCAGGGAGAGCGAGCCGAGGACCGCGATCAGGGTGGCGGGCACGGCGACCCGTGCCTGCCCGTGCCGGTCGACCAGCCGGGCCGTCCAGGGCGCCACGAGGGCGGTGGCGGCCAGGCCCACCGCCACGACCGCGCCGGCGAGGGCGTACGAGCCGCGCTGTCCGGCGATCATCATGACGGCGCTGACGCCGAACATGCCCATGGGGAGCCGGGCGATGAGGTTCCCGGCGGTGAACCCGCGGGTGCCGGGGAGGGCGAAGAGCCGGCGGTACGGGCCCGGGGCGCGGGCCGGCCGCGCCGCGCGGGCCGGGTGGGTGGCGCGCTCCCGCCGCGCCGGTGCGGCGGCGAGCACCAGCGTGGTGCCGGTGACGGCCATCAGCGGGCCGGCCGTCCCGGACCGGCCGGCCGTCCCGGACCGGCCGGGCGGACCGGACCGTCCAGGGGCGGCGGGGGCGGCGGCCGGGCCGGAAGGTGTGGTGGGCGCAGGCGCAGGTGTGGCACCCGGCCCGGGCGCTGTGACAGGTGTGGGCATGTGATCCAGCTTCCGGGCGGGCGGTGTCCGCGGTCCAACACCTGTTCGGGAAGGATTCACCGCTCCGTGTTGTCAATGCGGTCCGTGTTGTTAGTCTCCGCAGGTGACGCCCCGAGACGTGGAACCCCGCCTGCTGCGCGCCTTCCTCGCGGTCGCCGAGGAACTGCACTTCACCCGTGCCGCCGCCCGGCTCTACGTGGCCCAGCAGGCCCTCAGCCGGGACGTGCGCCGGCTCGAACAGACCCTGGGCGCGGCCCTCTTCGTCCGCACCACCCGCGCCGTCGAGCTGACCCCGGACGGGGAGCGGCTGCTGCCCCTGGCCCGCGGCGTGCTGCGGGCGCACGAGGAGCTGGCCGGGGTGTTCGCGGGGCCCCGGCCGCTGCTCGTCGACCTCAACACCGACGGCCCCGGCACCGCCCGCAGCGTCCTGGACCGGGCGCGCGAACTCGCCCCCGACTGCGAGCTGATGGCCCGCTTCGAGTCCGGGCTCACCCACGCCGCCGCCGAGATCGCCGCCGGCCGCCTCGACGTCTCCTTCGGGTACGCCGACGGCCTCGCTCCGGCGCTGCGGGCCCGCCTCGCGCGGACGCCGGTACGGTACGAGCCGCTCGCGGTGCTGCTGCCCGAGGGGCACGCGCTGGCCGCGCTGGACGCCGTACCGCTGGACGCGCTGCGCGGCGAGACGGTGTACACCGGGGCCGGGAACCCGCGGACCCTGGAGTGGACCGGGCTGGCGCGCGAGCTGTTCGCCGGGCGGGGCATCGCGTCCGCGCCGCCCGCGCCGGTGGCGGTGGGCAAGGACGAGTTCCGCAGGGTCATGGCCAAGACGGGCTGCCCCGTCCTCGCCACGGTGGGCTTCCTCGACATGCCCGGCTGCGTCAAGCGGCCGCTGACCGCCCCGGTACCGCTGTCGCCGCTCTCCATGGTGTGGCGGAAGGGAACCAGCCATCCCGGGCTCGACGCGCTGCGCCGCGCCGCCGCCGAGCTCGGGGCCGGCCGCGGCTGGCTGGAGGTGCCCCCGGACAGCTGGCTGCCCGCGCTCACACCGGGCCCGGGCGGCGGGTGAGTGCAAGGTTTCCCGCCGGTCATCCGGCGGGGACCGAGGCCGAAACGAGCCCTTCCTACGGTCGTCACCACGGACGAGACGCGCGAGCCCGATGAGCGCGACGAGCGCGACGTGATCGCAGCAGCTGTGGAGGCGTGTGATGACCAGTACGACCGCACCGCGCAAGGGTGGCCGCTGGATCGAGCGGTGGGACCCCGAGGACGAGACCTTCTGGCGGGAGACGGGGGAGAAGACCGCCCGCCGCAACCTGCTCTACTCCGTGCTCTCCGAGCACATCGGGTTCTCGATCTGGTCCCTGTGGTCCGTGATGGTGCTCTTCATGGGCCCGCAGTACGGGATCGACCCCGCCGGGAAGTTCTTCCTCATCGCCACCGCCACCTGCGTGGGGGCCCTGGTCCGCGTCCCGTACACCTTCGCCGTGGCCCGCTTCGGCGGCCGCAACTGGACGGTCGTCAGCGCCCTGCTGCTGCTCGCGCCGACGGTCGCCGCCTGGCTGGTGATGGAGCCCGGGACCTCGTACAACACCTTCCTGCTGGTGGCCGCCCTGACCGGGGTCGGCGGCGGGAACTTCGCCTCGTCGATGACGAACATCAACGCCTTCTTCCCGCTGCGCAAGAAGGGCTGGGCGCTCGGCCTCAACGCGGGCGGCGGCAACATCGGCGTCCCCGTCGTCCAGCTGGTCGCCCTGCTGGTCATCGGTACGGCCGGGGCCGGCCACCCGCGGCTGCTGCTCGGCGCCTACATCCCGCTGATCGTGATCGCCGCGGTGCTCGCCGCCGTGCGGATGGACAACCTGGCGCCCGTGCGCAACGACACCGGAGCCGTCCGCGACGCGGCCCGCGACGGGCACACCTGGATCATGGCGTTCCTGTACATCGGCACCTTCGGCTCCTTCATCGGCTACAGCTTCGCCTTCGGGCTGGTGCTCCAGACGCAGTTCGGCCGCACCCCCCTCCAGGCGGCCTCCCTCACCTTCATCGGACCCCTGCTCGGCTCGCTGATCCGGCCGGTCGGCGGGGCCCTCGCGGACCGCTTCGGCGGCGCGTGGATCACCCTGGGCACCTTCGTGGCGATGGCGGCGGCGACCGGAGTGGTGATCCTGGCCTCCGTACGGGAATCCCTGCCGGTGTTCCTGGTCGGCTTCGTGGGGCTGTTCGTCCTCAGCGGGCTCGGCAACGGCTCCACCTACAAGATGATCCCCGGCATCTTCCAGGCGAAGGCGCTGGCCCGCGGGATGAGCGGCGAGGACGCGGCCGCGTACGGGCGGCGGCTGTCCGGTGCCTCCATGGGACTCATCGGCGCGGTCGGCGCGCTCGGCGGGCTCGGCATCAACCTGGTCTTCCGGGAGGCCTTCCTGAGCTCCGGCTCGGGCACGGCGGCCTTCGTGACCTTCCTCGGCTTCTACGGGGTGTGCTGCGCCGTCACCTGGGCGGTATACCTTCGCCGGCCCGCCCAGGTGATGATCCCCACGGCCGGGGCGGAGACGAAGCCGCAGCTCACCTCGGTGTAACGGCGGGCACACGCTGGTTAACGGCACCGAAATACGCGTGAACCGAGCCTGATACGCCCCCAGGGCAGGCTCGGTTCACGCGAACCTCACGAGTGCGTGTGAACGCGACACCGGACCCGACACCGGACCCGACCACTGCGCGAGGCAGGTCACCATGCACGACACCCACACCGGTCCGCCGGCCGGCCCGCTCGCCGGATTCACCGTCGGGGTCACCGCCGCCCGGCGGGCCGACGAACTCATCGCCCTGCTGCGCCGCCGCGGGGCCACCGTGCTGCACGCGCCCGCCCTGCGGATCGTGCCGCTCGCCGACGACGCCGAGCTGCTGTCCGCCACCAAGGAACTCATCGGCTGCGCGCCCGACGTGGTGGTGGCGACCACCGCCATCGGCTTCCGCGGCTGGATCGAGGCCGCCGACGGGTGGGGGCTCGGCGAGGAACTGCTCGGGCGGCTGCGGGAAACCGAACTGCTGGCACGCGGACCGAAGGTGAAGGGCGCGATCCGGGCCGCCGGGCTCGTGGAGACCTGGTCCCCGCGCTCGGAATCGCTCGCCGAAGTACTGGACCGGCTGCTCACCGCCGGGGTGGCCGGCCGGCGCATCGCCCTCCAGCTGCACGGCGAACCGCTGCCCGGGTTCATCGAGGCCCTGCGGGCGGGCGGGGCCGAGGTGGTCGGCGTACCCGTCTACCGGTGGATGGCGCCGGAGGACCTCGGGCCGCTGGACCGGCTGCTCGACGCGGTGGCAGCGGGCGGGGTGGACGCGGTGAGCTTCACCTCCGCCCCCGCGGCGGCCTCCCTGCTGACACGTGCCGCGGAGCGGGGCGTACGGGAGACCGTGCTCGGGGCACTGACCGGCGGATCGGTCCTCTCCGCGTGCGTGGGGCCGGTGACGGCCCTGCCCCTGCAGGCCGAAGGCGTGCCCACCGTGCAGCCCGAGCGCTTCCGCCTCGGACCCCTCGTACAGCTCCTGTGCCAGGAACTCCCGGGCCGGGCCCGCGTCCTGCCCGTGGCCGGACACCGGCTGGAGCTGCGCGGCCACGCGGTCCTCGTCGACACCGAGCTGCGCCCCGTCCCGCCCGCCGGCATGGCCCTGCTCAGGGCCCTGTCCCGGCGCCCCGGCTGGGTCGTGGCCCGCTCCGAACTCCTGCGGGCCCTCCCGGGCGCGGGCCGCGACGAGCACGCGGTGGAGACGGCGATGGCCCGCCTGCGCGTGGCCCTGGGTGCGCCGAACCTCATCCAGACCGTCGTCAAGCGCGGCTACCGGCTGTCGCTGGACATGGCCGCCGAGACGAAGTACGCGGACGCCTGAGGGCCCGCGGGCCTGAGGGCCTGCGGATGGGGCGACGGTCTGGCCGGGGTCCGGGCCGTCGGTTAGCGTGCCCTCGTGATCACTGACGGGGTGGAGATGCGGGAGATCCGGCCGGCCGACGCCGCCGGGCTCGCCGAGGTGCTGGACCGCAACCGCGCGTACATGGCCCCCTACGAGCCCCTGCGGGACGAGGGGTTCTACACCGCGGCCGGGCAGCTGGAGCGAATTGAAGGGCTCCTCGCGGACCGGGACGCCGGGCGGGTGCGGCCGTACGTGCTGATCGGCGCCGGGGCGCCGATCGGGGCCATCACCCTCAACACCATCGTCCTCGGGCCGCTGCGCAGCGCCGCCATCGGCTACTGGGTCGACCAGGCCTGGGCCGGCAGGGGAGTGGCCACCGCCGCCCTGGAGGAGATCTGCCGGATCGCCCGCGACCAGGTCGGGCTGCACCGGGTCGAGGCGGGGACCCGGGTCGGGAACCTGGCCTCGCAGCGGGTGCTCGCGAAGGTGGGCTTCGAGCAGTACGGGCTCGCGCCCCGCTACCTGCACGTCGGCGGGGACTGGCAGGACCACCGCCTCTTCCAGCGGCTGCTCAACGACGACCCGCCCGCCCTCTAGCCGAGTGCCCGCGAGACGGGCACTCTGGGGGCACGCCCCGAGCGGGAGGCGGTGACGGGTATGTGGTTCGACTCCGGGCGGATGTGCCTGGACCTCGTAGCGACCTTTGCGCCCCACAGGCATCCCGAGGGCGCCGAGGGCATCCGGGACGGCGACGGGCTGCGGCTGTGGCTCACCGGAGCCGGGCTGGTGCCCGACCGGACGCCGCTGACCCGTGTGGGGGACGACTGGGTGCAGGCGTTCCGGGTGCTGCGCGCCGACGTCGAGAGCCTCGTACGGGCCGAGCTCGCCGGGGCCGCGCCACCCGGGGCCGCGCTGGCCCGGGTCAACGCGGCGGCCGCCGGTCCACCCCCGGGACTGTGTGCCGTACAGGACCAAGAAGGGCACCTCGTGCGCGAGTTGTGCGGTGGTGTCGAATGCGCCGGGCTGCTCGCCGCCGTGGCCCGGGACGCCGTCGAACTGCTCACCGACCCCGGCGAACGGGAGCTGCTGCGGGCCTGCGAGGGCGACGGCTGCGCCCGCGTCTACCTCGACACCTCGCGCGGACACCGCCGCCGCTGGTGCTCCAGCGAGCTCTGCGGCAACCGCGAGCGCGTGGCCCGGCACCGCCGGCGTGTCCTCGAATCCCGCCCCGGCTGATCCCGCCCGAGGAACCCGCCGGGCGTGATCTTCGTCCTGATCCGCGAGCCGTCCCGGAAGGGGCGTGCGCACACGGGCCCCTTCGCGTACGGTTGACGGCTGCCCATGCACGTCAGAAAGGGGCCTTGGTGGCCGCGCAGAATGCCGCTGTCGACAGCACGGCGGATTCCGTCCGCGATCGGGAGATCGCGGTCGAGCAGACGCATCTCGATCACGTGTACCGACGCCTTGAGGAGAAGATCCACGAGGCGGAGTTCCTGATGAACGACGCCGCCAAGCGTGGCCAGGTCGGCACGCCCGGCGCCCTCGCGGAACGGGACGCGCAGGTGTTCCGTGCCGGAATCCACCTCAACCGTCTCAACAACGAGTTCGAGGACTTCCTGTTCGGCCGCATCGACCTGGTCCTCGGCAAGGACGGGGAGCGGGGCCCCGACGGCGCCTTCACCTCCGTCGAGCCCGCCGACGACGCGATCCGCACCGACCTCACGGCCGATATCGCCGAGACGCTCCACATCGGCCGCATAGGAGTCCTCGACTCCGACTACGCGCCGCTCGTCATCGACTGGCGCGCCCCCGCGGCCGCGCCGTTCTACCGCTCCACCCCCAAGGAGCCCGGCCGCGTCGTGCGCCGCCGCGTCATCCGCTCCAAGGGCCGCAAGGTGCTCGGCGTCGAGGACGACCTGATGCGTCCCGAAGTGACCGCCTTCCTCGACGGGAACGAGCTGCCCGTCATCGGCGACGGCGCCCTGATGGCCGCCCTCGGGCGGGCCCGCACCCACTCGATGCGCGACATCGTCTCCTCCATCCAGGCCGAGCAGGACCTCGTCATCCGGGCGCCCGCAGCCTCGGTCGCCGAGGTCGCGGGCGGACCGGGCACCGGCAAGACCGCCGTCGCCCTGCACCGCGCCGCCTACCTGCTCTACCAGGACCGCCGGCGGTACTCCGGCGGCATCCTGATCGTCTCCCCGACCCCGCTGCTGGTCGCCTACACCGAGGGCGTCCTGCCCTCCCTCGGCGAGGAGGGCCAGGTCGCCATCCGGGCGCTCGGCTCGCTCGTCGACGGCGCCGAGGCGACCACGTACGACGACCCGTCCACCGCGCGCATCAAGGGCTCGTCCCGGATGCTGAAGGTGCTGCGCAAGGCCGTACGGGGAGCCCTGGAGTTCGGCGGCCCCGGCGGCGCCCCCGCCCCCGACCGGCTGCGCGTGGTGGCCTTCGGGCGCCGCCAGGAGCTGGAGGCCCCCGACCTCGACCGGATCCGGCAGAACGTCCTGTCCGGCACAGCCCCGGTCAACCTGCTGCGCCCGCGCGCCCGCAAGCTCCTGCTGGACGCGCTGTACTCCAAGTCCGGCGGGGCCGGCCGGCACAGCGACCCGGAGCTCGCGGCCGAGCTGCGGTCCGCCTTCGACGAGGACATCTCGACGGAGGACGCGTTCATCGACTTCCTGAACGCCTGGTGGCCCGAGCTGACCCCGCGCGGGGTCCTGGCCTCCATGGCGGACGAGCGGCGCCTGTCGCGCTGGTCGCGCCGGGACCTGAACCCGCGCGAGACCCGGCAGGTGGCGCGCTCCCTGCGCCGGGTGGGCCCGGACGGCAAGGGCGCCCTGTCGGTGCACGACGTGGCGCTGCTGGACGAGCTGCAGCAGCTGCTGGGCGCGCCCGCGCGGCCCAAGCGGAAGCGGGAGCTCAACCCGCTGGACCAGCTGAGCGGGCTGGAGGAGCTGATGCCGACCCGCGAGGAGACCCAGTGGGAGCGGGCCGAGCGGCTCGCGGCGGAGCGCACCGAATACGCGCACGTCATCGTCGACGAGGCGCAGGACCTGACGCCGATGCAGTGGCGGATGGTCGGCCGCCGCGGGCGGGGCGGCACGTGGACGGTGGTCGGCGACCCGGCGCAGTCCTCGTGGACCGATCCCGAGGAGGCGGCCGCCGCGCGCGACGAGGCGCTGGGCACGCGGCCGCGGCGCAAGTTCACCCTGACGGTGAACTACCGCAACCCGGCCGAGGTCGCCGAGGTCGCCTCGCGGGTGCTGAAGCTGGCGGCGCCGGGCACGGAGCCGCCGACGGCCGTGCGCTCCACGGGCCTCCAGCCGCGCTTCACGGCGGTGACGCCCGATGGAGGGGACCTGCGCTCCACCGTCGTGGAGGAGACCCGGCGGCTGCTGGAGCAGGTGGACGGCACGGTCGGCGTGGTCGTGGCCATGGACCGGCGGGCGGAGGCCGCCGGCTGGCTCGCGGACCTGGGGGAGCGGGCGGTCGCGCTGGGCAGCCTGGAGGCGAAGGGCCTGGAGTACGACGCCACGGTGGTCGTCTCCCCGGCGGAGATCGCGGACGAGTCCCCGGCCGGTCTGCGGGTGCTCTACGTGGCCCTGACCCGCGCCACCCAGCAGCTGACGGTGATCTCCACCGACCGGGACGCCCCGGACGCGGAGGGCGTCGCCGCGCTGCTCCGGCCCTCGGGCCCGGCGTAGGGCCGGTTGGTCGGCGGCCAAGGGCGTGGTTCCGCAACCGGTCGCCGGTGCGGGGATCACTTCGGGCGAACCTTTGTTAGCCTGGGTACGGCACCGACTCGATCCAAGCCCCCGGGCCCAACCTTAGTCGCCTAGAGCGACCACTTGCCGCGAGGCGAGCATGGCGGGTCGGTGTCATAGACGTACGAAGCACCAGGTCCGCGTCCTCCACCCAGTGGGGGGCGCGGACCTTTTTTGTATGGGCCACCCATTCCCCAGGCCCTGGATATCTCGTATGGTGGAAGAGTTCTTCCGAAATTTGTAGCTGGTTACCTTGTACCGGCTGGTAGGTGGGACGATCGGACAACAGGTCCTGCCCTACCTGCCATGCTCTCGGCGGCGCAGCGCGGGACCCTGTGTGTACAAGAACCAGGGACAGAAGAGGAACACGGCCATGGCAACGGCGCCCAGCGTCTCGTACTCGATGACGGTCCGCCTGGAAGTGCCCGCGAGCGGTACCGCGGTCTCCCAGCTCACCACCGCCGTGGAGTCCTCCGGTGGCTCGGTCACCGGCCTCGACGTGACCGCATCCGGCCACGAAAAGCTCCGTATCGACGTCACCATCGCCGCGACCTCCACGGCACACGCCGACGAGATCGTCGAGAAGCTCCGCGGGATCGAGGGGGTCAGCCTCGGCAAGGTCTCCGACCGCACCTTCCTGATGCACCTCGGCGGCAAGATCGAGATGGCGTCCAAGCACCCCATCCGCAACCGCGACGACCTCTCGATGATCTACACCCCGGGCGTGGCCCGCGTGTGCATGGCGATCGCCGAGAACCCCGAGGACGCCCGCCGCCTGACCATCAAGCGCAACTCCGTCGCAGTCGTGACGGACGGCAGCGCCGTGCTGGGCCTCGGCAACATCGGGCCGATGGCCGCGCTGCCCGTCATGGAGGGCAAGGCGGCCCTCTTCAAGCGCTTCGCCGGCATCGACGCGTGGCCGATCTGCCTGGACACCCAGGACTCCGACGAGATCGTCGCCATCGTCAAGGCGATCGCCCCGGGCTTCGCGGGCATCAACCTGGAGGACATCTCCGCGCCCCGCTGCTTCGAGATCGAAGCCCGGCTGCGCGAGGCCCTCGACATCCCCGTCTTCCACGACGACCAGCACGGCACCGCGATCGTGGTCCTCGCCGCCCTCACCAACGCACTGCGCGTGGTGGGCAAGGCCGTTGGCGACGTCAAGGTGGTCATGTCGGGCGCCGGCGCCGCCGGTACCGCCATCCTCAAGCTGCTCCTCGCGGCGGGCGTCAAGAACGCCGTCAGCGCCGACATCCACGGTGTGGTGCACGCGGGCCGCCCCGACCTCGTCGACGCGGCCGCGGACTCCCCGCTGCGCTGGATCGCCGACAACACCAACCCCGAGGGCTACACGGGCACGCTGAAGGAGGCCGTGGTCGGCGCCGACGTGTTCATCGGCGTCTCGGCCCCCAACGTCCTCAGCGGCGAGGACGTGGCCGCCATGGCGGAAGGCGCGATCGTGTTCGCGCTCGCGAACCCGGACCCCGAGGTGGACCCGGCGATCGCCCGCCAGACGGCCGCCGTCGTGGCCACCGGCCGTTCCGACTTCCCGAACCAGATCAACAACGTGCTGGTCTTCCCGGGTGTCTTCCGCGGCCTGCTGGACGCCCAGTCCCGCACGGTGAACACCGACATGATGCTGGCCGCCGCGAGCGCCCTGGCCGACGTGGTCGGCGAGGACGAGCTGAACGCGAACTACATCATCCCCTCGGTCTTCAACGACAAGGTGGCAGGCGCGGTCGCCGGAGCCGTCCGCAAGGCGGCCTCCACGGCTGTGACGGCGCCCACCTCCGTCTGATCCCCGGCGCGTCGCGGGATGCGGGCCCCCCGGGCCGCCCATAGGGTTGCGGGGATGCCCGCGTGGCCCGCGGTCCGCGTCCCTGGACGTCATCCGGACACCATCCGGACGCCTTACGGTGCGGACGGAGCGTCACCGCGGCGTGACTGTGGCGCTTTTCGTGTGACCCCGGCGGGTGCCGGATTGGCTTTCCCGCCGGTGGTGGGGGCAGGATGCGTAACCGGGCGAGAGGGTCTGACGTCAGACCCGGGTCCGGGGACTGTCCTAGGGCCCTGGCAGCATCGGCTTCGATCTCACGCCTCTAAGGCACGTTGAACACGGGAGTACAACATGAACCGCAGTGAGCTGGTGGCCGC
>NZ_JBEXPT010000144.1:0-15682 GCF_040612195.1 Streptomyces sp. NPDC006450
AAGGAACCTCATCCACCGAAATGGACGGGGTATCAACTTTTGGCGTTGATTTTTGGCACGCTGTTGAGTTCTCAAGGAACGGACGCTTCCTTTGTTCCTGTTTCCAGGCCCTCCGGGCGCTTCCTTCGTTTCCAACTCTACCAGATCATTTCCGTTGTCGTTTCCGACTCTGGATTTGAATTCGGTGACCGTTGGGGGTCTTTGCCTTTCGGCGCTCCACCACATTAGCGCTTATCCCGTGCGGCTCATAATCGGCCGTTCGGAATCGAATTCGGACATGCCGAATAGGACCCCGCCAGGGGTAAGTCGTAGGTGTTGGGTTGGCCGCTCTGGAGGTCTGCCGATAGCAGTGCCCCGTTCAAGCGGCTCGGGCTACGTTAGGCGTCCGCCGGTGCCGAGTCAAGTTGATCGGCGGCGTGGCGCGTGGGCCCGGTACGGGCTCACCGTCGGGTCGTGAGTGATCCAGTAGCGGTACGGGTGGGCCGCGCCGGCGCCGCCCACTCCGGTGCGGGGGCCATGGCTCAGCAGGTCCGGCGAGGTGGGGGTGCCCGTCAGGAGGGACAGCGGGGAAGCCGGGCCCGCGCAGAGGTCCGTGCCGTCGAGCGAGCGGTCCACGGCCAGGGCGGTGGCCAGGCGGGCCGGCCCCTTGGCCAGTTCTCGGTCGTTTCTGGCTGAAACCCGGCGTTTGCGGGCCAGCTCCGCGCCCACGGTGATCTCCCCCGCCCGCAGGAGGACACCGCTCGCGTGGCCCGGCGGGCCGCAGACCAGGTTGAGGCTGAACCACATGCCGTAGATGAAGTAGACGTACGCGTGTCCGGGTGGACCGAACATCGACGCGTTGCGCGCCGTCCGGCCGCGGTAGGCGTGGGAGCCGGGGTCGGCTTCTCCCTCGTACGCCTCCACCTCCGTGATGCGCAGTTCCATGGGGCCGTCCGGGGTGCGGCGGACCAGGGTGCGGCCGAGGAGGTCCGGGGCCACGGTGAGGACCGGGCGGTCGAAGAAGGACCGGGGCAGGGGCGTACGGTCGGGGCGCGCGCTCATCCAGTCGAGCGTAGTGGACTGCGCACTTTTGCAACCGGGGCCTAAGGTTCCGCGTTTGTAGGGGTAGGCGCGTGGAGTGGCGCGCGTCTTGTCGAGCAGGACTTTTTTCGAGCACGTCGTATAGGGGAGTCAGAGCATGGGGTTCAAGAAGCTGTTCGCGAGCCTGGGTGCCGGTGGTGCTTCGGTCGACACGGTCATCACCGAGCCGAACGTCGTACCGGGCGGGATCGTCCAGGGCGAGGTCCGGATCCAGGGCGGGTCCGTGGAGCAGCAGATCGAGGGGCTGTCCGTCGGGCTCCAGGCCCGGGTGGAGGTGGAGGGCAGCGACCAGGAGTACAAGCAGGACGTGGTCTTCACCAAGCAGCGCCTCGGCGGTGCCTTCCAGGTGCAGGCGGGCGCCCTGCACGTGGTGCCCTTCGGGCTGGAGATCCCCTGGGAGACGCCGATCACCCACTTCGGAGGGCGTCAGCTCCCCGGCATGAACATCGGCGTCAGCACGGAGCTCGAGATCGCCCGCGCGGTGGACGCCGGCGACCTCGACGCGATCAACGTGCACCCGGTGCCGGCGCAGCAGGCGATCCTCGACGCCTTCGCCCAGCTGGGCTTCACCTTCCGCAGTGCGGACATGGAGCGCGGGCACATCCGGGGAACGCGGCAGACGCTGCCGTTCTACCAGGAGATCGAGTTCCTTCCGCCGTCGCAGTACCGGGGGCTGAACCAGGTCGAGCTGACCTTCGTCTCCGACGGGCGCGAGATGGACGTCGTCCTGGAGATGGACAAGAAGCCGGGTCTGTTCAGCGAGGGCAGCGACACCTTCCGCTGCTTCCAGGTGGGGCTGCAGTCGTACCAGGGCACCGACTGGGCGGCCTACCTGAACCAGTGGATCTCCTCGGTGGGTTCGCAGCGCAACTGGCTCTGAGCGGATCTAGGCTCGGTGCCGGTACAGGTACCGGGCTACGGGTGCCGGTCAGCGTCTACTCAACCCAGCAGGAGGTTCCGCAGTGGCCGAGCAGAACAGGGCGCCGCTCCCCCACGATTTCCATCCGGCGGTGCACGCCTTCACCGTGAGCAGTGCGGACCTGGAGCCCGGGGCCGATCTGGGGTCCGCCCAGGTGCTGGCCGGGGGGAACGTGTCGCCGCACCTGCGGTGGGAGGGGTTCCCGGAGGGTACGAAGAGCTTCGCCGTGACCTGCTTCGACCCGGACGCGCCGACGGGGAGCGGGTTCTGGCACTGGGTGCTCTTCGACCTGCCGGTCTCGGTCACCGAGCTCCCGGCCGGAGCGGGCAGTGGGAAGTTCGAGGGGCTGCCCGCGGGGGCCGTGCACGTACGCAACGACTACGGCACCAAGGACTTCGGCGGGGCGGCTCCCCCGGCCGGGGAGCGGCACCGGTACGTGTTCACCGTGTACGCCGTGGATCAGGAGAAGCTCGGTCCCGGCGCGGACGTGTCGCCGGCCGTCGTCGGGTTCAATCTGCGGTTCCACGCGCTGGGGCGGGCGCAGCTCATCGGTGAGTACGAGGCTCCCGCGGGCTGAGCGTTCCGCACTTCGTTCTCCGAGCGTTTGCCCGGTCCTGGTCTAAAGACGACCAGGACCGGGCATTTTTATTGCGTTGTCCCGCGTGGCGCGCGCGACCAGAGTGGTTGCGGGCCTCGCCGCCAGGGTGGTCGCGGGCCTGCACACGGGAGGTGGGCGAGATGCGGGACACGCTGGTGCTGAACGCGAGCTTCGAGCCGCTGTCGACGGTGACGATGAACCGGGCGGTGGTCCTGGTGCTCCAGGACAAGGCCGTGGTCGAACAGGCGCACCCCGAGTTCCGTGTGCGCGCGGCCACGATGGATCTTCCGTTGCCGCGGGTGATCAGACTCTGCAGGTACGTCCGGGTGCCCTTCCGGAGACATGCTCCCTGGTCACGGAGGGGGGTGCTGATCCGGGACCAACACCGGTGCGCCTACTGCGGGAAGCGCGCGACGACCGTGGACCACGTGCTTCCGCGGGCGCAGGGCGGTGGGGACACCTGGCTGAACACGGTGGCCTCCTGCTCCGAGGACAACCACCGCAAGGCCGCGCGGACTCCGGAGGAAGCGGGGATGCCGCTCCTCCGGAAGCCCTTCGTTCCCTCGCCGGCGGACGCCATGCTGCTCGCGCTGGGGGTGGGCGGGCGGGAGGTGCTCCCGGAGTGGCTGGAGCGTTCCGCGTAGGGCCTCAGGTGATCGCGTAGGGCGGGATCATCCTGCCGGGTAGACGGCTGTGCTGGGCGACGTACGTTATCTACGTCGCTCAGCGGAGCAGAAGCTGGACGATCGCGATGGTCCCGACGGTCACGATGACGCCCCGCAGCACGGTGGGCGACAGGCGGCGGCCGACCTTGGCGCCGAGCTGGCCGCCGATGGTGGAGCCGACGGCGATGAGCAGGACGGCCGTCCAGTCGAACTCGGCGACGAAGAGGAAGAAGACCGCCGCGATGCCGTTCACCATCGCCGCGACCACGTTCTTCACCGCGTTGATCCGCTGGAGCTCCTCGCGGAGCAGCAGGCCCATGAGGCCGACGTAGAGCACGCCTTGAGCGGCGCCGAAGTAGCCCCCGTACGCGCTGGCGAGCAACATGCCCGACAGCAGCAGCGGGCCTCCGTCGGGGTGGCCGGCGTCGCCTCCGGCGGCCTCCTGGCGCCTGCGCAGGGCGGCGGCGAGCCGGGGCTGGAAGACGACGAGGACCAGGGCCAGCCCGATCAGGACCGGCACGATCGTGTCGAAGGAGTCCGACGGCAGGGTGAGGAGCAGGATCGCGCCGGCGAGTCCGCCGACGAGCGAGACGGCGCCGAGCCGGATGATGCGGGCGCGCTGGCCCTGGAGCTCCTTGCGGTAGCCGATGGCTCCGCTGATGGAACCGGGCACGAGGCCGAGGGTGTTCGAGACGTTGGCCGTCACCGGCGGGAGGCCGGTGGCCAGCAGCACCGGGAAGGTGATCAGGGTGCCGGAACCGACGATGGTGTTGATGGTGCCGGCGCCGATGCCGGCCGCGAAGACCGCGAGTGATTCCCAGATGGACATGGGCGGGGTCGTCCCCTTTGCATGAGTGAGTCGCCTCCCCGCCATGAAGGTCGAGGGGCCTCACTGATCATGCCGGAGGGGACGGACCGCTCAATCGATGGGGGGCTGCTCGCGGCGTTCCGCGGAGTCCTTGTCGCGGGCGGCGGGGATGCCGCCGCCGGCGCCGGCGTCCTTACCGGCGTTCTGCGGGTTGAAGCCGGAGGCGGCGCCCATCGGGCCGAAGTTGCCCATGGCTCCGGAGAGGCCCTTGAGGGCGTCGCCGATCTCGCTCGGGACGATCCAGAGCTTGTTGGCGTCGCCTTCGGCGAGCTTCGGGAGCATCTGGAGGTACTGGTAGGCGAGCAGCTTCTGGTCGGCGTCGCCGGCGTGGATGGACTCGAAGACCGTACGGATGGCCTGCGCCTCGCCCTCGGCGCGCAGGGCGGCGGCCTTGGCGTCACCCTCGGCGCGCAGGATGGAGGACTGCTTCTCGCCCTCGGCGCGCAGGATCTCGGACTGGCGGACGCCCTCGGCCTGGAGGATCGCGGCGCGCTTGTCGCGGTCGGCGCGCATCTGCTTCTCCATCGAGTCCTGGATGGAGGTCGGCGGCTCGATGGCCTTCAGCTCGACGCGGTTGACGCGGATGCCCCACTTGCCCGTGGCCTCGTCGAGGACTCCGCGCAGGGCCGCGTTGATCTCCTCGCGGGAGGTCAGGGTCCGCTCCAGGTCCATGCCGCCGATGATGTTGCGCAGCGTGGTGACGGTGAGCTGCTCGATGGCCTGGATGTAGCTGGCCACCTCGTACGTCGCGGCGCGGGCGTCGGTCACCTGGTAGTAGATGACCGTGTCGATGTTGACGACGAGGTTGTCCTGGGTGATGACGGGCTGCGGCGGGAAGGGGACGACCTGCTCGCGGAGGTCGATCCGGTTGCGGATCGAGTCGATGAACGGGACGACGATGTTGAGGCCCGCGTTGAGGGTGCGGGTGTAGCGGCCGAACCGCTCGACGATGGCGGCGCTGGCCTGCGGGATCACCTGGATCGTCTTGACCAGTGCGATGAAGACCAGAACCACCAGAATGATCAGAACGATGATGATCGGTTGCATGCGGTTCCCCGTGCCCTTCCGGCTGTCTGTGCTGCCCCGTTCAGCGGAGTCTCGCAGACCCCGGGGCCGCGGGTCGGCTGCTTGCCCACATGCGCGTGCACACAGGTGAGTTGCTCACGTGCCGGTCCGTCACATGACGACGGCTGTCGCCCCGTCGATCTCCACGACGTCGACGGACTGGCCCGGTTCGAAGATGATGTCCGCGTCCAGGGAGCGCGCCGACCAGATCTCCCCGGCCAGCTTGATGCGGCCGCCGCCGCCCGCGTCCACGCGCTCCAGGACCACGGCGCTGCGGCCCCTCAACGCGTCGACTCCACTGCGGTGTTGGGGTTTCTGGTTGCGGTGCCGGTTGGCGATCGGGCGGACGACCGCGATGAGCGCGACCGACACGGCGACGAATACCAGGACTTGGGCGACCACTCCCCCGCCGAGGGCCGCCGTGACGGCAGCCGCCACCGCACCGGCGGCGAACATGCCGAACTCGGGCATCGCGGTCAGGACGAGGGGAATGCCCAGTCCGACCGCGCCGATGAGCCACCACACCCACGCGTCGATGTCCACATGGTCATGGTAGGTCGGGTGGGCGCGGTCCGGACAGGGTGCGGGAGGCCCGGCTGGCGCGCGGACTACCGCAGGGGCAGGCCCTGGGCGGTCCAGCGGTCGCTGTCGTTGCGCTCGACGACGAGCGGCAGGCCGAAGCAGAGGGAGAGGTTGCGGGAGGTCAGTTCGAGGTCGATGGGTCCGGCTGCGACCACCTTGCCCTGACGGATCATCAGGACGTGGGTGAAGCCGGGGGCGATCTCCTCGACGTGGTGGGTGACCATGATCATCGACGGAGCGAGCGGGTCGCGGGCGAGCCGGCCGAGGCGTCGTACGAGGTCCTCGCGGCCGCCGAGGTCGAGACCGGCGGCGGGCTCGTCGAGCAGCAGCAGCTCGGGGTCGGTCATCAGTGCGCGGGCGATCAGGGTGCGCTTGCGCTCGCCCTCGGAGAGGGTGCCGAACTTCCGGTCGAGGTAGGGCGTCATGCCGAGGCGGTCGAGGAAGGCGCGGGCGCGCTGCTCGTCGATCTCCTCGTACTCCTCCTGCCAGGTGGCCGTCATCCCGTACGCGGCGGTGAGGACGGTCTCCAGGACGGTCTGGCGCCTGGGCAGCTTGTCGGCCATCGCGATGCCGGCCATGCCGATGCGGGGGCGCAGCTCGAAGACGTCCACCTTGCCGAGGGTGCTGCCGAGGATGGTGGCGGAACCCTTGGTGGGGAAGAGGTAGCTGGAGGCGAGGTTCAGCAGTGTGGTCTTGCCGGCGCCGTTGGGGCCGAGGATCACCCAGCGCTCCCCCTCCTTGACCGACCAGGAGACCTGGTCCACCAGAGCCCGGCCCTCGCGGACCACGGATACGTCCACCAGCTCCAGAACATCGCTCATGAGCGTGTTGTCTCCCCTTGCAGTCTTGGTTCGTCTGTGCGCCGCCCCGTCCGTGGGCGCAGCCCCAGGGGAAAACCTACGCCACTCGGGGAGGGGTCCGGGCGCGGGCCCGGGTCCAGGGGCCCGTCCGTAAAGTAGGGGGATGCTTTTCGAACCGCGTTCAGGGCGGCTGGCCGCCTGGGGGAACGCTCTGCTGGCCGGTCTCGTCTCGCCCGACGAAGCCGTGTTGTCGATCGTGGGCGAGGACTCCGTGCACCGGGTGGAGGGGCTGCCCGGGGAATCCGGCCCGGTGGGCCTCACCCTGGCACTGGGCCGGCTGCGGGTGCTGGGGGTGACCGGGCTGCGGATCGCGCTCCCGGCGCCGGGGCATCCGCTGGGGCTGAGCGGGCCGCCGGAGTTCAACGCGAGGGCGCTGGACGCCGAGGAGGCGGTCGTCGCGGTGGGTGCGGCGGTGGGGCTGGTGCCGGAGGTCGTCGAGGCCGGGCCCGCGGGTGACGTGCACGTCTCGGTGACCTGGCACTGCCTGCCCGTACGGGAGGCCCCGCCGGCGGACGTGCCGTCGCTCGGCGAGGCGGAGCGGGAACTGGCGGAGGCGCTGCGCGAGGCCACGGTAGTGCTGACCCGGCTGGACGTGGCGGGATCCGGGCCGGTCGCGGAGGCGGCGCTGTCCGTGTACCGGGCGCGGACGGAGGCCGGGCGGGACGCGCTGGCGCCGGGGTATCCGGCGCGGGCGGTACGGGTCCTGTCGCTGGCGCAGCGGGTGGACCTGCTGGTGTCGCTGGCGACCGAGCGGGGGCACGGGGCGGCGGTGGCGGCGTCGGAGATG
This sequence comes from Streptomyces sp. NPDC006450, assembly GCF_040612195.1. Lineage (NCBI taxonomy): Bacteria > Bacillati > Actinomycetota > Actinomycetes > Kitasatosporales > Streptomycetaceae > Streptomyces > Streptomyces sp. NPDC006450. Next base: position 7,425 of record NZ_JBEXPT010000144.1, read on the forward strand.
GCCGCGCGGGCGGAGGCTTTGCGGCCGGTGGAGCGGGTTGCCCGGCGGGCGCTGGTCGCGGCGTACAACTCGGCCGTGGAGGAGCGGTTCCGCTAGCCGCGGGGTGCGGGAGGCGGGGATCTGCGTGCGGCGCCGTAGCGCGAGCGGCCCGGCCGCGCCGGGCTTTCCCGGGGCGCCGCCCCGGGCCCCGTCCCTCGAACGCCGGAGGGGCTGGATCTGTCCGCTTCGAAGCGGGCTCCTCGCCGGAAAGGCGTCGGCCCCGCTTCCCGGGGAGAGGGGGGAAGCGGGGCCGAGGTGCAGGGCCGCTCCGCGGGCCCGGCTGCCATGCCGGACGGACTCCGGCGCAGCGGGGCGAAGTCTGCGGAGCAGTGCGAGCACCGCCTTGAAGGGGGTGCGGTCAGGCGTTGACGCCCGTGTTGCCCCAGGCGCCGTTGAGCAGGCCGATCACGTTGACCGAGTTGCCCACGACGTTCACGGGGATGTGGACGGGGAGCTGGAGCTGGTTCCCCGCGGCCACGCCGGGCGAGTTCAGGGCCTCGCCCTCGGCCGACGCACCGCCGTGCGCCGACGAGACACCCGCGCCGGCGGCGAGGAGGCCGCCCGCGATCATGGTGACGGCAGTGGCCTTCTTGAAGTTCTTCACGTTCTCGTCCTCCAGTACGTCTGCCGCGGCCAGCCGCCGCGGCACGTCATGAAGAACGCTCATCCGACGAACGGGATGCGCCATGTGGGCTACATACACCCGACCGTATGAATCACTGGACCATGCCGTGTCTGACCGCCCACAGCGCCGCCTGCGTACGGTCCGCGAGGTCCAGCTTCATCAGGATGTTCGAGACGTGCGTCTTCACCGTCTTCTCCGACAGGACGAGCGCGCGGGCGATCTCCCGGTTCGAACGCCCGTCCGCTATGTGGTGCAGCACCTCGCGCTCGCGCTCCGTCAGGTTGCCGCCGCGGCCGGATGACGGGCCGGGGCCCTCCTCGGCGAGCAGGGCTCCGGCGACCTCCGGCTGGAGCAGGACGTGGCCGGCGTGCACCGAGCGGATGGCGGCGGCGAGGGCGTCGGGGTCGATGTCCTTGTACACGTAGCCCGCGGCGCCCGCGCGCAGGGCGGGGACCACCGTGCGCTGCTCGGTGAAGCTGGTGACGATCAGCACGCGCGCGGGGTTCGCCAGCGCGCGCAGCCTGCGCAGCGCCTCGATGCCGTCGGTGCCCGGCATCTTGACGTCCATCAGGATGACGTCGGGGTGCAGTTCCTCGGCGCGGTCGATGCCCTCCTGGCCGTCGGCGGCCTCGCCGACCACCTCGATGTCGTCCTGGACCTCCAGGAAGGTGCGCAGGCCCCGCCGGACCACCTGGTGGTCGTCCACGAGCAACACCCTGACGCGGCCGTTACGGCCCGGCGTGTCAGCCACCGGGTACCTCCAGTTCGATCGTGGTGCCGCTGCCGGGCTCGGAGCGCACGGTGAGCCGGCCGCCGACGCCGGCGGCCCGGTCCCGCATGGAGACCAGGCCGAGGTGCCGGCCCGCCCGGCGGACGGTGGGAGGGGAGAAGCCGGTTCCGTCGTCGGTGACCCGGAGCAGGGCTCCCCCGGTCTCCCGGCGGGTGAGGGTGACGTCGACGCGGTCGCCGGCCGAGTGGCGCAGGGCGTTGTGCAGGGCCTCCTGGGCCACGCGCAGGACCGCCTCCTCCTGCGCCGCGGGCAGGGCCCGTACTCCGTCGCAGGTGAAGGTGACGTGCGCGGTGTGGGCCCGGTCCAGGACGCGGACCTGGTTGCGCAGGGTGGCGATCAGGCCGTCCTCGTCCAGGGCGGTGGGGCGGAGCTCGGTGACGGCCGCGCGCAGTTCGTCGGCGGCCTCGGCCGCGAGGACGGCGACCTGCTGGAGCTCGTCCTTGGCGCGGGCCGGGTCGCGGTCCACCAGCGCGGCGGCGGCCTGCGCGGTCAGGCGGAGCGAGAAGAGTTTCTGGCTGACCGCGTCGTGCAGCTCGTGGGCCAGGCGGGAGCGCTCCTCGGCGATGGTCAGCTCGCGGCTGCGCTCGTAGAGGCGTGCGTTGGTGAGGGCGATCGCCGCGTGCTGAGCGAGGAGGGAGAGGAGCTCCTCGTCCTCGTCGGTGAAGCCCTGCCTGCCGCCGGGGACGCTCCGCTTGTTCGCGAGGAAGAGGGCGCCGAGGGTCTCCTCGCCGTCCCGGATGGGCAGCCCGAGGAAGTCGGACATGTCGGGGTGGGCGGCGGGCCAGCCCTCGAAGCGGGGGTCCTCGCGTACGTCGGCCAGCCGCTCGGGGCCGTCCTGGTGGAGCATCGCGGCGAGGATGCCGTGCTGGCGGGGCAGCGGGCCGATCGCCCGCCACTGCTCCTCGCTGACGCCGTCCACGACGAACTGCGCGAAGCCGCCGTGGTCGTCCGGGACGCCCAGGGCCGCGTACTCGGCGTCGAGCAGTTCGCGGGCCGAGGCGACGATCGTGCGCAGCACGTCGCGGACCTCCAGCCGGCGGCTCATGGCGAGCAGCGCGGTGCTCACGGCGGCCAGGCCGCCGCAGCGGGGGCCTCGGGGTCCGGAGTGCATGGCCTCACGGTACTCGTGGCGGTGGGGCGGGCGGATCGGGCCGGGGGCGTAGGGCTCGCGCAGGGAGCGGCGTAGGTCCCGGCCTAGGTCGCCGGCCTGGAGGGTGCTCCGGAGGCACGGGAGAAGGGACTGTATATAAGGGACATTCCGCCGGGCCTTGCGACCCTGCCCTCCGCCGGGCGGGGCGGTCCGAGGCCTGTCGTGGCGAGGCGCCGTACCGCCCGGGTAGCGCTCGGCCGTGGCGAAGCTGTGCCTTTGGCATGAGTTTCGGGACGTTCTCCTGCTACTCAAGGATGAGAACGGTCACTCAATGGATTGCTGCCGCAACGGTTGGTGAGATTGATACGTGACCGATGTGAGCCCGCGCATAGGACGCACATCACTTACGAAGCTCCCTAGTGGATACATAAGAGCACTGTTAGAGCTGACTCACGGGCGCCGGACCCCGAATTCCGGGCTCGACTCCGGCCCCTGATCCACTAAGCGGGATCGTACGTCACACCTTTGCCACAAGTTTTTGCCACCGCTAAGAATTGCTCCCGTCGCACAGCGCCGCGGATCTCGGATCCGTCAGGCGCTTTCCTGCGGCCCCCGCTATTCGAAGAGGTTGCTACGCATGACCGAGACCAGCACTCCCGGCCACAGCCGTCGTCTGACGAAGGCCCACAAGCTTTCCATCGCCGGTGTAGCCACCCTGGGCGCCGCCGCCCTCGCCTTCTCCCTCGTCCCGGCCAACGCCGCCGAGACCCAGACGACCGTGGCCGCGGCCCCCGTCGCCTGGGCCAAGGTCGTCGACGGTGCGCAGACGCAGGCCGTGCAGCAGCACCTCACCGTTCAGCAGGTCGTCGCGAAGCAGCAGGCCAAGGTCGCGAAGGACGCGAAGGCCGCCGAGGATGCGGCCGCCAAGGCCAAGGCCGCGGCGGAGGCGAAGAAGGCCCGCGAGCAGAAGGCGGCCGCCAGCCGTTCCGCGAACCGCGCGCCGGTCTTCGCGAACAACCTGGACGGCTGGATCAAGGAAGCCCTCTTCATCATGAAGAAGGAAGGCATTCCGGGCACCTACGCCGGCATCCACAAGAACATCATGCGCGAGTCCAGCGGCAACCCGATGGCGATCAACAACTGGGACATCAACGCCCAGAACGGCGTGCCCAGCAAGGGTCTGCTCCAGGTCATCGCCCCGACCTTCAAGGCGTACCACGTCAAGGGCACCAAGTTCGACCAGTACGACCCGGTCGCCAACATCGTCGCGGCCTGCAACTACGCGGCCGACCGCTACGGCTCCATGGACAACGTCAACAGCGCCTACTAGGCCTCTGGCGTCCTCCCCAGCCCCCCATGCGCCTCAGGGCGGCCCCGGTGTTCCGGAGCCGCCCTGAGGCGTTCGTGGTGCCCGCGTGCGCACGCGGGCCCTGCGCCTACTTGCCCGCGCGCATGACCTCGGGCTCGTGGCGGCGCAGCAGGCGCTGCACGGCGAAGCCGCACGCGACGCCGAGGAGCAGCAGGACCGTGATGTTCAGGCTCCACTGGCCGACCGTGGCGTCCCAGAGCGGGTCGGTGTTGGTCGGGTTCTCTGCGTCCCACGGCGGCATGAGCACGCCGAGGTTCAGCGTGGTGCCGGCGGCGGCGATCGCCCAGCGCGACGGCATCAGCCAGGCGAACTGCTCCAGGCCCGGAGAGTCGTAGACCTGGAAGAGGATGCCGGTGAAGACGACCTGGACGATCGCGAACATGACCAGCAGCGGCATGGTCTTCTCGGCGGTCTTCACCAGCGAGGAGATCACCAGGCCGAACATCATGGACGTGAAGCCCAGTGCGATGACCGACAGGCAGATCTCCACGGCGGGCGGCATCAGCAGACCCTCGGTGGGCAGGTCGCGCGGGTAGAAGCCGATCCCGCAGATGATCACGCCCTGGATGGCCGTGATGACTCCGAGGACGATCACCTTCGACACGAGGTACGCCGACCGGGACAGGCCGGTCGCGCGCTCGCGCTCGTAGATCACGCGTTCCTTGATCAGCTCACGGACCGAGTTCGCGGCGCCGGAGAAGCACATGCCGACCGCGAGGATCAGCATGATCGTGCCGGCGTCGCCGTTGAAGCGGGACGGTGCCACGGGCGGCGCGAGTCCGAACTTCGCGGGGATCACGACGGAGACCACGCCGAGGACCGCCGGGAGGATCAGCATCAGTGCGATGAACCCCCGGTCGGACGCGATGACCGACATGTAGCGGCGCATCAGCGTCCAGAGCTGGGAGCCCCAGCCCTGCGGCTTCGGCGGCCTGGTCTGCTGCACGGCGGGCTGCACCGACTGCGGGGCGACCGCGTCGATGTCGGCGGCGTAGAGCTGGTAGTGCTGCGAGCCCTTCCAGCGGCCGGCCCAGTCGTAGTCGCGGTAGCTCTCGAAGGCGGAGAACACGTCGGCCCAGGTGGAGTAGCCGAAGAAGTTCAGCGCCTCGTCCGGCGGACCGAAGTACGCGACCGAGCCGCCCGGGGCCATGACCAGCAGTTTGTCGCAGATGGCCAGCTCGGCGACCGAGTGCGTGACGACGAGGACCGTGCGGCCGTCGTCGGCGAGACCGCGCAGCAGCTGCATGACATCGCGGTCCATGCCCGGGTCGAGGCCCGAGGTCGGCTCGTCCAGGAAGATCAGCGACGGCTTGGTCAGCAGCTCCAGGGCCACGGACACGCGCTTGCGCTGGCCGCCCGAGAGCGAGGTGATCTTCTTGTCCTTGTGGATGTCGAGCTTGAGCTCGCGCAGCACCTCGTTGATGCGGGCGGCGCGCTCGGACTCGGCGGTGTCGCCCGGGAAGCGGAGCTTGGCCGCGTACTTGAGGGCGGTGCTGACCTTCAGCTCCTTGTGCAGGATGTCGTCCTGCGGGACCAGGCCGATGCGCTGGCGGAGCTCCGCGAACTGCTTGTACAGGTTGCGGTTGTCGTAGAGGACGTCGCCCTCGTTGGCCGGGCGGTAGCCGGTCAGCGCCTTGAGGAGCGTCGACTTGCCGGAGCCGGAGGGGCCGATGACGCCGATCAGCGACTTCTCCGGGACGCCGAAGGTGACGTCCTTGAGGATCTGCTTGCCGCCGTCGACCGTGACCGTGAGGTGGCGGGCCGAGAAGGAGACGTCACCGGTGTCGACGAACTCCTCGAGGCGGTCGCCGACGATCCGGAAGGTCGAGTGGCCGACGCCGACGATGTCGTTCGGGCCGAGCAGCGCGGTGCCGGACTTCGCCAGCGGCTGGCCGTTGACGTAGGTGCCGTTGTGGCTGCCGAGGTCGCGGATCTCGAAGCGGCCGCCCGGCATCGAGTGGAACTCCGCGTGGTGGCGGGAGACCTGGAGGTCGGAGACCACCAGCTCGTTCTCCAGCGCACGGCCGATGCGCATGACGTGGCCCAGCGCGAGCTGGTGGAACGTCGTCGGGCTGCGGTGGTCGCCGTAACCCGGGGTACCGCCGCCGCCCTGCTGCTGCTGGTGCTGCTGCGGGAAGGGCTGCGCCTGGTGCGGCTGCTGGGCCTGCTGCTGCGGGAACGGCGGGGCCTGCTGGACCTGCTGTTCCCAGGGCTGCTGCGGTGCCTGCGGCTGTGCCTGCTGCGCGTACGCCTGGGCGGGCGCCTGCTGTGCCACGGCCGGCTGCGGCGCCTGGGCGGCCACGGGCGCGACGGGATTCAGTCGCGGCCCGTCGGTGGCGTTGCCCAGGTGCACCGGCGTACCGGGTACGAGCTCCGCCTGCTGGACCCTCGCCCCGCGCACGTAGGTGCCGTTGGTGCTGCCGTGGTCCTCGATTCCCCAACCTCGCCCGTTCCAGGCGATGGTGGCGTGCCGCCACGACACCCGGGCGTCATCGATCACCACGTCTCCCTGGGGGTCGCGCCCCAGCGAGTACGACCTGGACGGATCGAGCGTCCAGGTCCTTCCATTCAATTCCAGTACGAGTTCCGGCACTCCAGCCCCACTTAAGTCCCCCGAGATCCCCCATGACGTCAGGGAGTCTAGGGATGGCGAACATCCGGGGGAACTATTTCAGGCGCACGGCCACAAGGGGAATCCGGGCCACGTGGCGGCGTCCCGGGAGGCCGGCCGAGGGGGTCGAAAGCGGCCCGGAAGGTGCGATTCAGGACGTCTTGACCTCCGTCCGGGAGCACTGGAGACTCCGCTCCGTCCCGGGAGGCGGGCGGCCGCCCGGCCGTTGCCCTCCGTTCCGGTCCTGGTCTGCGGCCACCCGGCGCGCCTCCTCCCCGAACCTCCACGCAGCCGCCCCCCGGCCCGCGCATGTCCACCGCGTGTCCTGCACGCGTCCGCCGCGCGGCTCCCGCACGTCCGTACGGAGCGAATCGGTTCCGCCAGGTGGGACGGGGCTCCGTGCGCGCAGGACGGGGAGATACGGTGAAGGCACCATGAGCGCTTCGCAGACCTCCGACGTCCCCACCCTCCTCGTCAAGATCTTCGGCAAGGACCGTCCCGGGATCACCGCCGGGCTGTTCGACACCCTCGCCGCCTACTCCGTCGACGTCGTCGACATCGAGCAGGTCGTCACCCGAGGCCGCATCGTCCTGTGCGCCCTCGTCACCCACCCGACCGCCGGCACCGAGGGCGAGCTGCGGGCCACCGTCCACAGCTGGGCCGAGTCCCTCAAGCTGCAGGCCGAGATCCTCTCCGGCACCGGTGACAACCGGCCGCGCGGCAGTGGCCGTTCGCACGTCACCGTGCTCGGGCATCCGCTCACCGCCGAGTCAACGGCCGCCATCGCCGCGCGGATCACCGCGACCGGCGGCAACATCGACCGCATCTTCCGGCTCGCGAAGTATCCGGTGACGGCCGTGGAGTTCGCCGTCTCCGGCACCGCGACCGAGCCGCTGCGCACCGCGCTGGCCACCGCCGCCGCGCAGATCGGCGTCGACGTGGCCGTGGTCTCGGCCGGGCTGCACCGGCGGGCCCAGCGCCTCGTCGTCATGGACGTGGACTCGACGCTGATCCAGGACGAGGTCATCGAGCTCTTCGCCGCGCACGCCGGCTGTGAGGCCGAGGTCGCCGAGGTGACCGAGCGGGCCATGCGCGGGGAGCTGGACTTCGAGCAGTCGCTGCACGCGCGGGTCGCGCTGCTGGCCGGGCTGGACGCCTCCGTGGTGGACAAGGTCCGCTCCGAGGTGCGCCTCACCCCGGGCGCCCGGACGCTGATCCGCACCCTCAAGCGGCTCGGATACCAGGTGGGCGTGGTCTCCGGCGGGTTCACGCAGGTGACGGACGACCTGCGGGAGCGGCTCGGGCTGGACTTCGCCTCCGCCAACACCCTGGAGATCGTCGACGGCAAGCTGACGGGCAGGGTCACCGGCGAGATCGTGGACCGGGCCGGCAAGGCCCGGCTGCTGCGCCGGTTCGCCGCGGAGGCGGGCGTACCGCTGGCCCAGACCGTGGCCATCGGTGATGGTGCCAACGACCTGGACATGCTGAACGCGGCCGGGCTGGGCGTGGCCTTCTGCGCCAAGCCGGTGGTCCGCCAGGCCGCGCACACCGCGGTGAACGTGCCCTTCCTGGACGCCGTGCTCTACCTGCTCGGAATCACCCGCGAAGAGGTCGAGGCCGCCGACCTGGCGTGACGGACACCTCTCCGCCACGCCCCCTACGACGGAGCGGGCCCCGGCGCCTGCCCACTGGCGGGGCCCGGGACCGCGGAGGGGGCGGGCCCGTGAGGCGGGC
>NZ_JBEXPT010000145.1:0-15521 GCF_040612195.1 Streptomyces sp. NPDC006450
TGGGCGTTGTTCCCGCAGGTGTGTTGGGGGGCGTGGCCGGGTCCCCCTCTTCACTGGGGCCGCGCGCCCCCCCCCCCCGGCCCCCTCCCGCCACGACCTCCCGCGCCAGGCGGCCGCGGTGGGGCAGGGTACGGCCAGCGCGGTTCTGGAGGCGGGACGTCGGCAGCGTGCCTCACATCAGCGCGATGAGGTCGGCGCCCCACTGGCCGGCCATACCGAGGCCTACGAAGGGAGCCACCGATCCCAGCCCGAAGGCGAGCGGAGGTCCGACGAACGCTGCGTTCTCGAGCCACTCCCGGCCATGTCCATCTTTCTGATCAATGGCAATGCCCAACGCGACAAGCACGACCAGAGCCGTTGCAAGGGCACCTGCCAGGCCGTACCACGTCATCCTCGAAAGGCTCGGGCCCGGGTCTGCATTCAAGGCGGCGAACCAACTGGTGGCGGCCAGCGCGGTGAAGACGATCGCGAAGGCCGGAACAGCTACGTCGCGCACGCGTAGCGGCGGTCGCAGCAGCAGCTGTGACGCCGCCCTCGTCCTCCTTCGGGCCGCTACCGCCTCCGGGGAGTGCCGGGGAGCCGGTGTCCGGAGCAGTGGTGGGTAGACGGACCTGATCTTCCTGTGCGCGGTGGCGAACGCGGAGATCTCCGGTGCTGTGGCGCCCAGGTTGGTCAGGAGGCGTTCCAGATGGTTCCAGTCTGCAGGAACTTCCACACCCGCGAACCATCGCTTCTGCGCCCTGTACGCCCACTCTGGGTCCTGTACGTCTTCGAAGAGGGCGGTAATGCGTGTCCTCGGCCACGTTGCAAGGCCACCGGCCCTCAGCCACACCTCCCGCAGGGCGACTCCCAGCTCTTCCGGAGTCGCGGCGGTTTCGATGAGCTGCGGCAACCGAACCAGCTTCCTGTCTCCCTCGTCGTCCGGAGGCGACAGGTCGAGGGGATGCTGCATCTGCGGAAGCTCGGATCCCTCGGGGACCGGGGACGGGGCGTCGGGCGAAGCGAGGACCGGCCGTTCGGTCATCAGGTACTTCGGGTTGTTCTGGGGTTGATCCGGGAGAACCCGAGAGCCCTGGGCCTGGGCTTCCTCCGATTGTTCCGGGACAACGGGCATGGGCTCCTTCCACCGGGTCTCGGGGTGGCCGGAGAACACCGAGCGTTGTTCTTCCGGAGCGGCGAGCGGCTCCGGATCCTTGTAGCCCTCGGCTTGTCCCGGAGCTGTCCGGACGGCGTCCTCTGGTGAGTGGTCGAGGCCGATCAGGTCCTCGAGGTCGTCGAGTTCGTCGTCCTGGACGTCCAGCTGTTCCTGGGCTGCCTGGAGGACGTCGCGGATCTGCTCCAGCGGCGGGAGTCCGAGGTCGTCCGGGCCCGCTGACGAGGGTTCCGGTGTGTCGTCCGTGGTCTGCTCGTCCATGCGGTTCACGGCCAGGCGCTCGCGGGCAACCTGCTGTTCGGCGGCCAGGCGGAGCTGGTAGGCCTTCTCCTCTGCCCGGCGGGCGTGCTCCAGTTTCTCGTCGGCCTGGCGCCGGTACTCCCGGGAGATCTGCAGTTCGCTCTCCAGCTCCGCGCGGACGTCCTCGCGGGCCCGGTCCCGCTCCACCTCCAGCACCGTGCAGCGTTCCTGGAGAACGGAGACCATGTTCTCCAGTTGCACGCGCCGTCGTTCGGAGGAGGCCAGTTTCTCCAGGGCCTCGATCTGCCGCATCCGTGCGTCGTCCAGGCGCAGCAGGGCTTTGGTGACCTCGTCGGTGCCCCGCACCACCGGAACCGGCAGTGGGGCCGGCGTAGGAGGCTCGGTGTCGCCCAGGGCCGCCTCGGCCTTCTTCGCGGCTGCCAGGAGGCGCAGCCCCTCCGCTTCCTGGCGGTCACGCATCTGCGGCTCCGCCACGTAGCGCTCGACCACGGCCTTGAGGAGGTCCTCCGACGGCAGGCGGCTGCCGCTGCGGAACTCGCTCCAGGAGGTCGTGCTGTAGGCGAAGTCCTGCTCAAGCGTCCGGATCGCCTTGCCGAGCGTCACTTTGCGCAGCCACACGGCCAGCTCGTTCGCCTGCTCGGTCCGGCCCCGTAACGCGCCCAGCGGCCGCCCCATGGCTCCCCCGCATCCTGTTGTCCCCGGGAACAACCCGGGGATTGTTCCCGATCTTCGGCCCCCACCTGCGAAGACGGTCATCCTTCGCAGCGGACAATCACACCATCGAAGACGGTGAGACCTCCACCCGATCAGACGATCACAGGAGGCCCGTCGTGACCACCCCCAACACCACCCAGCCCCCGCGCCGTTCCTGGCCCTACGTGGTGACCGCCATCACCGTCCTGGCCATCCAGCAGGGCTGGGACGCCCAGCAGGTCACCACCCTCGCCGTCAGCCTCCTGGTCCTCGTCGCCGTGATCACCTCCGCAGGACGCGGCAACGAGTAGGCCGGCCTTCCGGGGCCCCAGCGGCGGGTACTCGGCTCGGGCGGCGCCGCCAGCGCCCAGGCGGATCCGGCGCCGGACCGGCCGGCGCTCCGGCCGGCTGCGACGCGGGCTCGAACCGGGGTCACCCCGTCCCCGGTGGCAGAGGCAGGGACGCCGGCTCCCGGTCCCCCGCGCCCGGTCAGCGGGCGGCAATGGTGCACACGCAGGTGATGACCAGGGCGACGACCATGCCGGCTGCTGTCAGGGGGGCGGTCAGTGCGGGGTGGCGGTGGACGGCGTAGCCGATGGCGCTCGCCAGGAGCAGCGTCATCAGGACGAGGAGCAGGAGCAGGGTCAGGGCGATCGGGGACATGGGCTTCCCTTCGTCGGGGCGGGGAGATCGGCCGGTGTCGGCTCTGTGATCGACCTTCGCGCCTAGGCTCGGTGTCCCCTCCTGGGATCAGGTGGTTTCCCGGTGGGGAAGATGTGTTTCCGTGTGCCGGGGAGGAGGAGCAGCCATGTCCGAGAGCAGCGGCGGTGCCGGTGTGGAGGGGGCTGGGGAGCCGGGCTCCGCGGCGGCGGCGCGGGCGCTGGGGGTGCAGTTGCGGCTGCTGCGGGAGAACGCGGGGTTGTCCCAGCGGGCGATGGTCGCCCTGCACGGGGGGAGCATCACCTCGGTCTCGCGGTACGAGAACGGGGACCGGCTGCCGCGCAGTTCGTACGTGGAGGCGCTGCTGGAGGAGGCGGACCGGCGCGGGCGGACGCCGCTCACCACCGGTGTGCGCGAGTTGGTGACGGCCCTGTACGAGCGGGCGCTGGGCCCGGTGGGCGGGCGCAACAGCGAGCGGGCCGCGCTCTACGAACAGGAGCGGGCGCTGCGGGAGGTTCAGGACCGTGAGGCTGAGACCGCCCGGCTGCTGGCCGAGCTCGCGGACCAGGGGCAGGGTCTGCGGGCCGACGCGGAAGCGCGGGAGGCCTTGGAAGCGCGGGCGGCGCAGCTGGAGCGGCTCAGCGGGCACCTGGCCGTGCAGCGGCGGCAGATCGTGGGCCGGATCGACGGTCTCCTGGCCGGCCTCCCGGCCGAGCACACCGCTGAGCTCGTACCCCACACGGGGACATCGCCGCCCTCTGAGGGTGTTTCCGGCGCAGGCCGCGGTGGTGTTCCCCCCTGGGGACACCGCTCCCCGCCGGCGCATCTGGCGGGGCTGGCCGCCGTTCTGATCGCGGTGGCCGCGATCGTCTGGGGAGCGGTGCTGCTCCAGCGGGGTGATCCGGCCTCGACGCCGGGGCCGGTAGCCGGAGCCGGACCGCAGCCCGGGGCCGCGAGCTCGGACCCGTCCTCCACGCCGAGTCCGACGCCCACGCCCTCGTCGTCTCCTTCTCCTTCTCCTTCTCCCACGATCTCGGAGTCGTCCTCCGCAACTCCCTCGCCGAGTACCGCGTCCTCCCCGCCGAGCCCCATCCCGCCGCCGGAGACCAGGCCTCCCGCCCCGAAGGTGCCCGCGGCCGTACGCGTGCGATGGCGCGGGACGCTGACCCTGGACGACGGGAGCAAGAGCGGGAGCCCGACGACGGGCTGGTTCCTGGATCCCGTCCCGCCGCAGCGGGCACCGCTGGGGGACCTCGGACTGGCCTGCCAGCTCAGCTGCGATCCGGGACGCTACGTCGGCAACACGATCGTCGCGTTCGACGGCTCGGGGGCACCTGAACGCCAAGAGTGCGTCGACCTCCTGAACACCCAGCTCGGACAGCGCACCGCCGACGTGCCCGCGGGCCGCACCGCCTGCTTCGGAACCGAAGCCGGCCGAGTCGGGTACTTCACCCCCGGCACGGGGAACGGCGGCCGGGTCAGGCTCGACGTGACCGTGTGGGAGCTGCCCGCCTGACCGAAACTCACACGGGTGTGGTCGTGGTAGAGGCGCCGGTGCCACCATCCCGGGCCCGGACTGTGGATCGGGCAGCGTGCGGCGCAACAGTTCCCCGTCCAGAGGGCGCACGATCAGCTCCAGTTCCCGCCGGGGGCGGGGTGGCAGGAGACGGAGGCGCGATGTCCATGGGACGTTCTGCGGTATCTCTCCTGCGACGCAGCTCTCCGTCAGGATGATTCAATTTTGAGTGGAGCTAGACTCTGGAAAGATCATCTCGTGCCGACCACCGCCGAAGAGCTCCGCTGGACTTGAAACGGAGCGGCTTCGGGGTGGTCGTGGCCTCAGGCCGGTAGGTCCGCGCGCATGCGGCGGTCGCGGGGGGCCTGGGTGCGCTCCAGGCGGGCGTCCAGCAGGCGGGCCGCCGCTTCGCAGCGGCCGTCGGCCGTCAGCGCGTAGAGCAGGGTCTCCTCGACGACCTCGCGCTGTGCCGCGCTTCCGCCGACCCGGCGCAGGACGGGCAGGAGCGCGTCGAGGCCCCGGGCGGCGTCCCGGAAGCGTTCCTCGACGAGGGCGGCGAACGCGTCGCACAGGGGGGCGATGACCTCGCGCTGGACCTCGTCGGCGGCCGCCGCGTGGTCGCGCAGGCGGCGCAGGGCGGCCAGGTCGCCGACGGCAGTCAGGGTGACGGCGCAGTGCAGGGCGGTGAAGGCGGTCGCGGGGCGTTCCAGGATCTCCGCCTCCACCGCGTCCAGGACGTCCGCGACGGGCAGGTCGCCGCGCCAGCTGTCGCTGAGCCGGGCGCGCCACAGCAGCGACCCCGAGTCCACGAGGGCCCGTACGCCGGTCACGCGGCCCGGGGCGAGCTGGGAGAACCAGCGCTTGCGTACGGCGGCGGGGTCGTCGAGGGCCAGTTCGTGCAGGGCGATGTGCCAGGAGAAGTGGGCCCGGTGCACGGCGCCGCGGCCCCGCCCGGCGACCCACTGTTCCAGCCAGTCGCGGCCCGCGCCGTGCGCGCCGGTCTCGTAGTGGACGTGGGCGAGCGCGTGCACGGCGTGGCCGGAGGCGGGCTCGGCGGCCAGGGCGCGGTGGGCGAGTTCGCCGGCCTCGTGCAGGCGGCCCTGCTCCTGGCGCAGGAAGGCCATCAGGGAGGTGTGGAACCAGTGGCCGTCGTACGCGGCGGAGGTTCGCTCGACCAGGCGCAGCGCGTAGTCGTCGTCGAGGTCGTCGACGCCGGAGAAGGCGATGGTGGGTACGGCGACGGCGAGGGCGAGGGCGTCGGCCGGGTGGTCTTCCAGGTGCCGTACGAGGGCCGCGTCGCCGTCGTCTCCGTGGACGCGGCGGGTGACGACCTCCACGAAGGAGCGCTCGCGTTCGCACGCCCGCTCGCGGGCGCAGCGTTGCGCCTCCGCCAGGGCCCGGGGTACGTCGACGGCGGCTCCGCACTCGTGTCCCAGGAGGGCGAGGGCGGCGTGCCCGAGGGCGAAGCCGGGGTCGAGGGCTACCGCGCGGCTGAGGGAGTCGCCGGCGCCCGAGCGGACCTTGAGGATCCGGTCGAGTCCGGTGCGGTAGGCGGCGGCCGCCTCGGCGTGGGTGGACAGGGCGAGGCCGTGTCCGTCGAGGGGGCGGCGCGAGGTGCGGCGCCGGGGGGTGAGCGGTGCGAGCAGTTCCTGGGCGAGGGCCGCCGCCTGGACGCGGATCTCGGGGATGGCGGTGGTCTCCCACAGCTCGCCGCGGCGGGGTGCGCCGAGGGTGTACAGGGGCAGGACGGTGGCTCCTTGCCCGTCGAGGAGGCGCCCGTCGAGGGTGGCGACGCCCATGCCGAGCGGGCCGGGCACCGCGGTGCCGGCTTCGGACAGGGAGCGCCACAGGGGGTCCTCCAGGGCCGGGCCCGGACCCGTGCAGTCGATGACCCAGCCCACGTGCAGGTCGCGCCCGCCGGAGAGCCCGATGTCCAGCGATCCGTCGGCGCGGACTCCGGCGCGGGTGACGGTCCCGGCATGGACGGCCAGGCGGCGTGCGGTGCGGGCGCGCAGGACGGACTCGCCGGTGGCGGGGGCCATGCGGTGGCGGTGGGTGTTCCACAACGCGCCGTCGCGCTTGAGGAATTCGGCGCGCTCCTCGGGGGTGAGGCGGCGCCACAGGTGTGCGGTGTGCGGGCGCAGGCTGTCGAGCGCGGGGCGCCAGTCGCCGTGCAGGCGCACGGCGCGGGCGACGTGGCGGTAGACGGTGCGGCGCAGCTGCTCGAAGGAGCTGTCGTAGAGGCCTTCGGGGGCGGGCATGGGGCCGGCCGGGGTCAGGGCGTGCGGCTGGGGCATCAGGCCGTTGCGGGAGACGGTGTGCACCGTGCGGCCGGGGCGTTCGAGGGTGAGGGCGAGGTCGACGGAGGTCAGGCCGGTGCCGACGAGGAGGACGTCGCTGTCGTCGCCGCAGGGTCCGTCCAGCGCGCCGCTGGTCCAGGGCTCCGCGATGAAGCGGGCGGCGGCGCGCAGCTCCGCAGGGGCCCAGGCCGCGGTCTGCGCGGCGGGGCCGGTGGCCAGGACCGCGCTGTCGGCGGTGAGCCGCGTGCCGTCGGCGAGCCGGAGGGTTACCCCGCCGTCCGGGGCGCCGGCGACGTGCTCGGCGCGGGTGGTCAGGCGGCGTACGGAGACGGTGCCGTGGGCGCGGACGATGGCCTGGGCGAGCGTGTCGGCGAGGTAGGCGCCGAAGCGGTAGCGGGTCGCGAAGTCGGCGGCGGTGACGGTGGGTTCGCCGTGGCGGCAGAGCCAGCGGGTGAAGTGGCCGGGATCGTCGGGGTAACAGCTCATGCCGCCCGCGGGCACGTTGAGGCGGTGTGCGGGGTCCCGGGTGGCGTAGGGGGTGCCGCGGCCCGCTTCGGGGGCCGGGTCGATCAGGATCAGGTCGAGGGGGGTTCGGCGGCGCGTGGCCATCTCACAGAGGTGGACGGCGGTCAGTGTGCCGGCCGCACCCGCACCGACGATGGCCACCGTGTACCGCTCACGGACTGGACTCACGTAATCCTCCGGCAGTGATCGGCGGCGGGGCCGCTGGAACGGAGCTCCGCCTTCGGGTCGTGCGCGCTTTTCCGACCGAGTGAGTAGGAAAAGGTATCTCTAGAGGAATCCCACCTGATGCTCGAGGACCGCTCAAACTCCGCTCGTCACCTGCCGTACGGGGGACCGGGGCAGCGCAGACCGGTGGGGGCGGGGGCGCGGCGCGGTGGCCGGAACGCACCGGGTTGTCGCGCGGGGCGGGGGTGGCCTTCCGGTGACACGGCCCGCAGGGCGTCGAGGACGGGCTCGGGCGGGTGAGGAGCCGTCGTTCCGGCGGAGGGCGGAGCCGGTGTCGACGCCCGCCTCCGTGCGGACGAGCAGGGCGGCCTGGGAAGGGACGCAAAAAAGACGCAGCGGCCGTTCCTCACGCTTCGTTGTGTGACACATCGAAGCGTGAGGAACGGCCGGCTGCGTCGTTCCGGAGAGAGCCGCGGGTCAGTTCGTCGGGTGGCCCGCGGCGTTACATCACCGGCTCAGACGGTGGACGGTTCTTCGGACCGGGTCTTGCCAGGCTCGTGCGGCGCCGTCTCCTCGGGTGTCAGGCCCGGTCGCCAGATGCGCGGCCCCAGGTCCAGGGCCAGCGCCGGGACCAGCAGACTGCGTACCAGGAACGTGTCGAGGAGGATTCCGACCGCTACCAGCAGGCCCTGCTGCAGTGCGCTCACCGTGGGGATGGCCGCGAGGACGAGGAACGTGGCAGCCAGCACCACGCCCGCCGACGTGATGACACCGCCGGTCACCGTCACCGCGGTCAGGATTCCCTCGCGGTGCCCGCGCAGCCGTACCTCTTCCTTGGCGCGTGTCATCAGGAAGATGGTGTAGTCGATGCCCAGCGCGACGAGGAAGATGAAGCCGAACAGCACCAGCCCGCGGTCGATCTTCGGGTAGTCCAGTGCGTGGAACAGGAGCGACGCCGCACCGACGGCCGCACCGAACGACAGCACCACGGACACGAGCAGCAGCGCCGATGCGATGGTCGCCCGCAGCAGGATGAGGAGCATCACCAGGACCACGGCGAGGATCAGCGGGATGAGCAGCTTCTCCTCGGAGGCCTGCGCCTCGGAGACGTCGAGCGCCACCGCGCTCTGGCCTCCGACGACCGCGTCGGCTGCCGGGCCGGACGAGCCGTCCAGCGCCTTCCTGATGTCCCGGATGGTGTCCTTGGCCGCCGCGGAGTCCGGGGAGTCGCGGAGCACCGCGGCCAGGTGCGTCCAGCCGCCCTTGGCCACCTGGGTGCTGACGGAGGACACACCGGGCACCTTGGCCACGGCGGCCGCAGCGGATTCGGCCCCGGCGTCGCGGACGTACACGTCCGCAGGAGCGGACGAGCCTGCGGGGAAGTGCTTGGCCAGGACCTGCTGGCCGGTGACCGAGTCGACCTTGCCGGTGAACTGCTCCGCCTGCGTCTGGCCGGTCTGCACGCCGGCGATGCCGAGCGCCATGACGCCCAGTACCAGCGCCGTGCCGACCCACACCGCGCGCGGGCGCCGTCCGACGGCCCCGGCGATCTTCGCCCACGTGCTGTGGCCCTGCGCCGAGCTCGGGTCGTAGCCCGCGGTGACGCGCGGCTTCACGGGCCAGAACACCCAGCGGCCCAGGATGACCAGAAGCGCCGGCAGCAGCGAGGTCATGGCGAAGAACACCAGGACCACACCGATGGCGACGACCGGTCCCAGACCCTTGGTGCTGTTCATGCTGCCGAACACCAGGCACAGCGTGGCGATCGCCACGGTCGCGGCGGAGGCGGCCAGAGCCGGCAGCGAGCCGTGCACGGCCAGGGACATCGCCGTGTGGCGGTCTTCGTGCCGGTGCAGCTCTTCCCGGTAGCGGGCGATGAGCAGCAGGGCGTAGTCGGTGCCGACGCCCACGGACAGCACCATCAGTACGTAGGCGCTCTGACCGTTGACGACCAGCCCCGCGTGCTTGGCGAGGAGGTAGACCACACCGCTCGCCACCTGGCTGGCCAGCCCGACGGCGATCAGCGGGATCAGCCACAGCACCGGGCTGCGGTAGGTGATGAGCAGCAGCAGCGCCACCACGCCGAGCGCGGCACCCAGCAGCGCGCCGTCCATGCCGGAGTAGACCTCGGCGAAGTCGGCGACGCTACCGGCCTCGCCGGTGATCTTGACGTCGAGACCGGCGGGGGCGCCGTCGGAGGTGAGCTTGCCGGCCTCCTCCACCTTGTCGGTGAGCACCTTGTTGTCGCTGGGCGAGGTGCGCAGCGGGACGCTCACGAAGGCCGCGATCTTGTCCTCGGAGACCATGGCGGGGGAGACCTCGCCGACGGCCACCTTGTCGGCGAGCGCCGCCCGGTCAATGTCGATCTTGGTCAGGTCGGCCTGGGTGAGGCCGCCCTCGCGGGCGTAGACGATGACTGCGGTGCTGGAGTCCTTGTCGGCGAAGTGCTGCTCGGCGAGCTGCACCGCCTTGGTCGACTGCGCGCTCGACGGCAGCCAGGTCTCCGGGTCGTTGTCCTGTACGTCTGCCAGGCCGGCGGCCAGCGAGCCACCGATACCCATGAGCAGGAGCCACAGCACAAGCACGACCCACTTGGAGCGCCGGCCGGCGACGAAGGCGGCGTAGCGGCTCGCAACGGTGGGGGAAGGAACGGGCGGTGGGTCCGTTTCTGTGGGGGATGGTGCCGGGGTCTGGGTCGTCATGTGACTCTCACTGAGGGTCAGGAGCCGTGGAGCGGGGGCTCGTACGGGACGGAACTGGTTATACAAAGGTTCTTCACCAGAGGGGTGGAGCCCCGGTGGAGCCTCCCTCGAGTTGGCTTGAACCGGGATTCCCACGCCCTATGGCGCTCCGGTTCTGGCTGATTCCCTATGCGAGTCCCGCGAGGCCGGGCGGGAGGGGTGCGATGCGCGGACCTCGTCGTTGCCGCCGATCCCGTCGATCCGAACGTACGACCGGGTGCGGCGAGGGGTGAACGGCGCGGTGGAATCGCGCTGGTGGACCGGTCACCGGTCGGTCGAGCGGTGGCACAGATGCGCTCGAGACTGCCTTGAGCGGTGGCACAGGAATGCCTGAGGCTCCCCCATCGCCGCTGGTCAGGGGAGTGGTGCGTGCTGTCGCTCGAAAGGTTTCTTCCGTTCGCCGGTCACATCCCTGGGGCGGGATCCGTCAGTGTGGTGAGGGACGGAAGAACACCTCTGAGGGAGCATCCGATGAAGGCTCGTATGAAGAACCCCGCCATGGTTCTGCCGGACGCCATGAGTGGCATTCAGAACATCTACAAGGCCATGCACACGGGCGGGGTGGACCCGCACACGCTGGAGCTGGTGCACCTTCGCGCCAGCCAGATCAACGGCTGCAGCGCCTGTGTCTACGGCGGCGTCACGGGTGCCAAGAAGGCCGGGGAGACCGACGAGCGCCTGCACGCCGTCGCCGCCTGGCGCGAGGCGCCGTTCTTCTCGGACTCCGAGCGCGCCGCGCTGGCACTGACCGAGGCCGCCACCCGGCTGGCCGACCGCAGCGGCCAGGCCGTGTCGGACGACATCTGGGACGAGGCCACGGACCACTTCACGGAGGAGCAGCTCGCCGCGATCATCCTCATGGTCGCGACGACGAACTTCTTCAACCGGCTGAACGCCACCATCCAGGAGCCCGCGGGCAACAACTGGGGCTGACCCGGAGGCCGGCAGGACGGCCGCAAGGCCGTCCCCGGCCGCGCGAGGCCGCCGGTCCGGCCCCGGAGTTGCCCCTGGAGGGCGGCTGACGGGGCGCCGGGGGCTCTGTCGCGGGAGCGCTGACGCTCCGCGCGGCTGCCACGTGAACGTCACCGCGCGTCCGGGTCGGTCAGGAATCGAGAAGTGCGGTGCGCACGGCCGCCTTAGCCTGCTTTCCATGGACATCGCCATTCACACGGTTTCCCTGCCGCATGACGACCCGGACGCTTCGCTCGCCTTCTACCGCGACCTCCTCGGCTTCGAGGTCCGCAGCGATACCGGCCAGGGCAAGATGCGCTGGATCGCGGTCGGGCCGCCCGGTCAGCCGGGCACCTCGATCCTTCTGACACCGCCTGCCGCCGATCCCGGCATCACCGAGGACGAGCGCCGCACGATCACGGAGATGATGGCCAAGGGCACCTACGGCTGGATCCTGCTGGCCACCCCGGACGTCGACGCCACCTTCGAGAAGGTGCAGGCCGGTGACACCGAGGTCGTCCAGGAGCCGACCGAGCAGCCGTACGGCGTCCGCGACTGCGCCTTCCGCGATCCGGCGGGCAACCTGGTCCGCATCCAGGAACTGCGCTGATGTGCAAGCCCGAATGGCGGCGTGCACGCATCCAGGCGCAGCGCCTGGCCGATCTCGCGCGGCTGCGCCGCGTCCGCGACCGGATCGACCGGGAGTACGCGCAGCCCCTGGACGTGGAAGCCCTCGCCCGTGATGTGGACATCTCCGCCGGGCACCTGAGCCGGCAGTTCCGGGCCGCCTACGGCGAGTCGCCGTACGCCTACCTGATGACGCGTCGCATCGAGCGGGCGGCGGCGCTGCTGCGGCGGGGTGACCTCAGCGTCACCGAGGTCTGCTTCGCGGTCGGCTGCGCGTCGCTGGGCACCTTCACCACGCGCTTCACCGAGCTGGTCGGCATGCCGCCCGGGGCCTTCCGGCGCCAGGCGGCGGCTGCGGATGGGGATGCGGATGCGGCCCACGAGGCCGGTCCGGCGATCAAGGTGGAGGGGATGCCGGCGTGCGTGGCGAAGCAGGTCTCGCGACCGGTCAGGAATCGAGAAGCCGCGGCCGCCGCACAGTCCCTAGGCTGATGGTCAGAGCCTGACCCCGCACGAGAGGAACCGCCATGTCGCCCGCGAAGTCGCCCGCCGACAACTCCGCCACCGCCGAGAAGTACGACGGATTCACCGCCGAAGAGCGGGCCGCGATGAAGGACCACGCACGCGACCAGAAGAAGGCGGCAGCCCGGCGCGGTACCTCCAAGGCGGAGAAGGCGGCGGAGGAGGCGCGGGACGTGCTCGCGAAGATCGCCGAGATGCAGGAGGCGGACCGCGTCCTCGCCGAGCGGATCCACGAGATCATCACGACCGCCGCTCCGGACCTCGCTCCCAAGCTCTGGTACGGGATGCCCGCGTATGCCCGGGACGGCAAGGTCGTCTGCCACTTCCAGAGCGCGGAGAAGTTCAAGTCGAGGTACGCCACGCTCGGCTTCAGCGACCAGGCGGCCCTCGACGACGGCGCCCTGTGGGCGACCACCTTCGCCGTGCGGGAGCTGACCGCGGCCGCCGAAGAGCGCATCAGCGCGCTGGTCACGCAGGCGGTGAGCTGAACAGACGTTCCAGGACGCTCATGCACCGCGGCCGTTCTTCAGTGCTTCGTCGCCCGACGCCTCGAAGCCCGTGGAACGGCCGTCCGCGTTCTCCGGGGAAGAACCCCGGACCTGCGGCAACGACCGCCACCGCAGCCTCACGGCCCTCTTGGGCACCGCCGGGAACGGCCGGCGGTGCAAGCGTGCCGCTATCGGTTCTCGACCGGTGATGCACCGACGCACTCGAAGCTGCAGACACAGGGCGAGGTGGGATCACCTCCGGTCGGCATGAGGAGTGCGTGATGCTCAAGGTCGTTTCGCGTGACGGCACGACGATCGCTTACGAGAAGTCGGGCGAGGGCCCCCCACTCGTGCTGCTCAACGGTGCCTTCCGCGACCACACGATCTTCTCCGAGCTCGTTCCCGAGCTGGCGCGCCACTGCACCGTGTACGCCTACGACCGCCGCGGGCGCGGCCAGAGCGGTGACGCTCCCGAGTACGCCGTCGAGCGGGAGATCGAGGATCTCCAGGCGGTGATCGAGGAGGCGGGCGGCTCAGCGGCCGTGTTCGCCGGCTCCACGGGCGCCAACCTGGCGCTCCATGCGGCGCTCGCGGGAACGCCGATCACCAAGCTGGCGCTCCACGAGCCGTTCTTCCGGGTCGACGGGTTCCCGAAGACCCCGTTCAACGCCGCGCGGACGCTCCAGGTCCTCCTGGAGGGCGACCGGCGCGACGAGGCGGCCGAGTTCTTCCTCGGCCCCGTCCTGGGCCTCACCCCCGACACCGTCGCGGAGTGGCGCAGGAGCCCGATCTGGGCCATCAACGAGGCGAACGCGCACACGCTCGTGTACGACGTCACGATCTGCGGCGACTTCACCGTCCCGGCCGGCCCGCTGGCCGGATTCGGGACGCAGACCCTGGTCCTCAACAGCGACAGCACCAGCGCCTGGCTGCGTGCGGCGGCGCAGGCGACCGCGGCGGCCCTGCCCAACGGCCGGGCCCTCGAACTGCCCGGGTCCTGGCACCGGATCGACATGGACGTACTCGGCCGGACGCTCGCCGAGTTCGCCACCGCCTGAAAGGTCCTGCCACCCCTGCCCGCGCCGCCGCCCTGCGGCGCGGGAGGCGTGCTCGACCCATCCCTGCAAGTCCGCATCTACCTCCCGGGAGAACACCACCGTGACCACGGCTCACACCCTGGCCGCCCGGTACACCGCGGAGGCGGCCCCGGCCGCCGCCCCCAGCGAGCGCGGCGCCACCGTGTGGCTGACCGGGCTGCCCAGCGCGGGCAAGACCACCCTCGCCTTCACCCTCGCCGAGCGCCTGCGCGCCGAGGGGCACGAGGTCGAGGTGCTCGACGGCGACGAGATACGCGAGTTCCTCTCGGCCGGCCTGCGCTTCACCCGCGAGGACCGGCACACCAACGTGCAGCGGATCGGCTTCGTGGCCGGGCTGCTGGCCTCCCACGGCGTCAAGACGCTGGTTCCGGTCATCGCCCCGTACGCCGAGTCCCGCGCCGCCGTTCGTGCCCGGCACTCCGCCAGTGGCACGCCGTTCCTGGAGATCCACGTGGCCACCCCGGTCACCCTCTGTTCCCAGCGCGACGTGAAAGGCCTGTACGCCAAGCAGGCGGCCGGTGAGATCTCCGGTCTCACGGGCGTCGACGACCCGTACGAGGCACCTGAGAGCCCGGAGCTGCGCATCCAGACGCAGGGCCGCTCGGTGGCCGATTCCGCAGCCGAGCTGCACACCTTCCTGACCGAGAGGGGCCTGGCATGACGACCGCGACCCATCGCCTGATCGAGGCGTCGGGGAACCCCTTCGCGCTGACGCACCTGGACTCGCTGGAATCCGAGGCGGTCCACATCTTCCGCGAGGTGGCGGGCGAGTTCGAGAAGCCGGTGGTGCTCTTCTCCGGCGGCAAGGACTCGATCGTCATGCTGCACCTGGCGCTGAAGGCGTTCGCACCCGCGCCGGTGCCGTTCGTGCTGCTGCACGTGGACACCGGGCACAACTTCCCCGAAGTCATCGAGTACCGGGACCGCACGGTCGCCCAGCACGGCCTGCGCCTGCACGTGGCCTCGGTCCAGGACTACATCGACGCCGGCAAGCTCACGGAGCGCCCCGACGGCACCCGCAACCCGCTGCAGACCGTCCCGCTGACCGAGGCGATCCAGCAGCACAGGTTCGACGCCGTCTTCGGCGGCGGCCGCCGCGACGAGGAGAAGGCCCGCGCCAAGGAGCGCGTCTTCTCCCTGCGCAACGAGTTCTCCCAGTGGGACCCGCGCCGCCAGCGCCCCGAGCTGTGGCAGCTCTACAACGGCCGCCACGCGCCGGGCGAGCACGTGCGCGTCTTCCCGCTGTCCAACTGGACCGAGCTGGACGTGTGGCAGTACATCGCCCGCGAGAAGATCGAACTGCCGGACATCTACTTCGCCCACGAACGGGACGTCTTCCTGCGGGGCGGCATGTGGCTGACCGCCGGTGAGTGGGGCGGCCCGAAGGACGGGGAGACGGTCGAGAAGCGGCTCGTCCGCTACCGCACCGTCGGAGACATGTCCTGCACGGGCGCCGTCGACTCCGGCGCCGCCACGCTCGACGCGGTGATCGCCGAGATCGCCGTCTCCCGGCTCACCGAGCGGGGCGCGACCCGAGCCGACGACAAGATGTCCGAGGCCGCGATGGAAGACCGCAAGCGCGAAGGGTACTTCTAGCGATGACGACCACCACGACCGAGCAGCTCAGCGCCACGACGCTGCTGCGCTTCGCCACCGCGGGTTCCGTCGACGACGGGAAGTCCACCCTGGTGGGCCGCCTGCTGCACGACTCCAAGTCGGTCCTGGAGGACCAGCTGGAGGCCGTGGAGCGGGTTTCCGCCGACCGTGGGCAGGACGCCCCGGACCTCGCGCTGCTGACCGACGGCCTGCGGGCCGAGCGGGA
>NZ_JBEXPT010000146.1:0-15444 GCF_040612195.1 Streptomyces sp. NPDC006450
CTCGGGCTGTCCGGCCGGCTTCGCCCGCCAGGCTCGCCGGGTGTCCGCGGTCGCTGCGGTGACCAGGACCGTGATGCCGGCGACCGCCAGGGCCGCGGTCAGCGGGCCCGCGAGGTCGGACAGCGCGCCCATGACGAGGATGGACACCGCCACGCCCGAGGGCAGCAGCGTGGCCCGCAGCGTCACCACCGACGGAAGCTCCTCGTCGGACGCCGAGGCCAGCAGCCGGTTGTTGTAGTGGACGAACGCCACCTCGAAGAGCACCAGGAACAGCGCGTACAGCACGATCGTCGGCACCGTCCGGCCGACCGCCACCGCTGCCAGCAAGGGCGCCATGGGCAGCAGCACCCAGGTGGTCGAGGGCACGTGCGCGAGGTACCGCTGGGCCGGCAGGGCGGCGAGGGAGCCCGCGAAGACGGCGACCGCCGACACCGCGACGAACACCCCCACCAGGCGGGTTCCGCCACCCAGCAACTGGAGCGGGATCACGGTGACGGCCACCGTGTGGAAGCCCTGCCAGAACGCCACCAGGAGGAAGCGGGCGAAGAGCCGGCGCAGCACGGGGTCCTGGACGCGCAGGCGCGCGCCGGCCTTGGAACCCGCCCCGTCCTCGGCGGCGGCCACGGCTTTCGCGGGGGCCGACGGCAGCGCCCAGGCGAGGAGCGCCGAGAGCGCCAGCGTGGCCACGTTCACCGCGATCAGGCCCCGCAGCGACAGGACCGACGAGGCCGGCCCCGCCAGCGCCGCCCCGACGCTGACACCGGTCAACTTGCAGATCTCGGCGACGGTGTTGGCATGGTCGAGCCGCTGCGAGGGGACCACGTTGCGCAGGACGACCGAGGTGGCCGAGCGGGTGACCGCCTCGAAGAACCCGCGGGCGACCAGGACGGAGGCGGCCACCACGAGGAGCGCCCGGTCCGGCGCCAGGAGCGCGGCCGCGGTCACCACCAGGCTCGCCGCCTCGGCCCCCCGGACGAGGCGTTCCGGGGCACGCTTGCTGAGCAGCCGGTTGAGGGGAGCGGCCAGGAGCAGCGCGGGTAACCACGGCGCGCTGAGCACGGCTCCCGCGAGCAGCCCCGACCCGGTGGTCGACCCCACGTGCGTGGACAGGGCCACGAGGACCAGGAAATTGCCGCACGTGTTGACGAACAGCAATATCGGCGTGATATGCGGCGAGCGAACGCTCGCGAAATATGATGTCATCAGCTCATCCTTCCAGGGTGGGAGGATGGCAGAGCTGAACGGATTTCGGCGAGCGGTGCGCCTGTCTATGTTGAACTCATGACAGCAGCCAATCAGAGCAACCCGTGCATCGTGATGGTCGACGCCTACGCCGCGGCCCGTTCGCTCGTTCTGGAATTCCTGAAGCAGGGATGTTCCATCGTCCGCGTGCAGAGCACGCCCGAGGTGCCGTTCGTCTACCTCGCGGCGCCGTACGTCCCGGACGACTTCATTGCCGACATCGTCCACGAGGGAGATCTCGCGGCCACGGCCGACGCCGTCGCGGCGTTTTCGCCGATCGCGGTGATCTCGGGCGGCGAGGTCGGTGTGGAACTCGCGGACCTCCTCGCGCAGCGGCTCGGCCTGCCGGGCAACGGCACCGCCCTCAGCGCCGCGCGGCGCGACAAGCACGTCATGGTCGAGACGGTGCGCGCCGCAGGGCTGCGCGCGGCCCGTCAGCTGCGGGCCACCGACGCGGACGAGCTCGCCGCCTGGCACCGCGAGCTCGGCGGCCGCGTCGTCGTCAAGCCGCCGCGGAGCGCCGGCAGCCAGGGGGTCTCCTTCTGCGACTCCCCGGAGGAGTCCGTCGCGGCGTTCCTGTCCCTCGCCGACGCCGACGACGTCTTCTCCCAGCCCAACAACGGGGCCGTGGCGCAGGAGTACCTTCCGGGCGCCGAGTACATGGTGAACACCGTCAGCCGCGACGGCCGCCACCACCTGTGCGACGTCTGGCGGACCACCCGCGTCAGCGCCAACGGCGTCGTCGACCTCTGCGACGCCCTCCTGCTGATCGATTCGGGGGAGCGGGTCGTGGAGCCGCTCAGGGAGTACGCCTTCCAGGTCCTGGACGCCCTCGGCATCCAGCACGGCCCGGCGCACGTGGAGGTCAGGATGACCCCCTCCGGTCCGTGCCTGGTGGAGGTCGGCGCCCGGATAGCCGGCGGCGGCATCCCGGCCGGTGCGAGCCTCGGCATCGGCGCGTCGCAGCTGGAGTGGACGGTCGACGCGTACCTGCGTCCCGAGCGGTTCCACGCCCGCGCCGGAACCCCGTACGAGGTCCGCAAGTACTGCGCGATCGCAGGCATGGTCTCGCCGGTGGAGGGCGTGCTCAGCGAGTACCGCGGCATCGAGGAGATCGAGGCGCTGGAGAGCTTCCGCGCCCTGGTGACCCCGGTGAAGCCCGGCCAGGAGATCCGCCGGACGGTCGACGACCTCACCTACCCGGTCATCGTGACGCTGCTGCACGACCTCGAGGAGGTCGTGCAGCGCGACCTGAACACGATCCGCCACCTCGACGGCACCGCGTTCTACGCCCTCGACCGCGGGG
The DNA here is from genome assembly GCF_040612195.1 of Streptomyces sp. NPDC006450. Lineage (NCBI taxonomy): Bacteria > Bacillati > Actinomycetota > Actinomycetes > Kitasatosporales > Streptomycetaceae > Streptomyces > Streptomyces sp. NPDC006450. The sequence goes on from NZ_JBEXPT010000146.1 coordinate 2,549, forward strand.
CCAGCACCTGAGTCCGGTGTTCGACTGAGGATCCGCCGCGGTCGAACGCCACACGGCGGCCGCGGCCGGCTCTCACCGCGCCCAGGCCGGGCGCGGCACCTTGTAGACGAAGCTGACGGCGGTACGGGGCTCCGTCGCCGTCGTGTTGGGCGCCGAGCGGTGCACCACCAGGCCGTCGAACATGACGGCCGAACCGGGATCCAGGGGCACGGCGACCGGCTCGGCCGTACGGGGCAGGTGCGCGTCCGCGATGTGCGGCTCGACCGCCGTCTCCAGCGAGGCCTCACCCGGCAGCCGCTCACGGTCCCCGCTGTGCGGGAACAGCCCGAGCGCGTGGGACCCGGGGATGAACTCGAGGCAGCCGTTGCGCGTGGTCGCCGGTTCGAGCGCGATCCAGATCGTCACGATGCCGTGCTTCTCGGCGCCGAAACCGGGCGGCGCGAAGGCGATGTCCTGGTGCCAGGGCTTGGCCGAGCCCACGACGGGCGGCTTGGCCCACAGGAACGCGTTGACCAGCTCGCCCGGGGCGCCGACGCCCCGGGCGACCGGCCCGTCGGCCAGACCCAGCGAGCGCTGCACGGCGTCGAACTCCGGGACGTGCTCGTGGATCCGGTCGGCCGACCGGAGCACCCCCTTGAGGGCGCCGGTCCCCTGCTGCCAGGCCGCCCATCCACCCACGCCGGGCGCCTCCAGGACGAACTCCCCGCTGGAGGCCGTGCGGTCGGCGGCGAGCTCCTCGATCCGGCCGACCGCGCGCCGGAGCCGGGCCAGCGCGTCGCCGGCCGCGAGCCCCGGGAGCCGTGTGAACCCGTTCTCCCGTATGTCCCGGGAAGCGGTGTCAACCATTCTTTCCTCCCTCTCTGAACGTCAAGACCGAGATGAACTTACCCGCAGGTTATCGAGGAATGCTCTTTTCCTGGTTCACCGTTGCGGAGCCTCCAGGGCCCTGCGTTAGTGTTTGAGTCGTGAGGTCGAGAGGCCACACAAACAACAACTCGAATACCCCGTGCAGAAGGGAGTGGAAAAATGAGCGACCGTGACTTCATCGAGACCCGTGACGCCAAGCAGGAATGCTCCAAGTGGTAATCCACTGAGCCACGAATTAGCCGCCCGTACGGAATAACTCCGTACGGGCGGCTCGTCGTCCGAGAGAGGTAGAGATGGTAGGCAATCAGGTTTCAGGCGTCATCGACGTTCCCGCCGACCTGCTGGCGATCGACGATTCCACCGACGCCCGCTACTGGGCGTCGGTGCAGCGCGTCGTCGACCTGGCCGAGGCGAAGGGCCGCGGCGCCGACGGGATACCGCTGCTGACGAGCCTCGTGGTCACCCACCCCGAGTGGCCCGTGCGCGCGGGCGCGGTGCGGCTGCTGGCCGCGCACCACGCGGGCGACCCCGCCGCCGACACCGCCGTGGCCGCCGCGACGCACGACACGGTCGACTGGGTCGCGTTCACCGCGCTCAAGGTCATCACGGAGTACCGGATCGCCGCCGCCGTGCCCGACCTCATCCGCATCTCCGGCTGGCCCAGCAACTTCACCCGCTCCGACTGGGCGCGCAAGCCCGTCGGCTGCGGCGCGGCGCTCACCAAGCGCGCCCTGATCGCCATCTTCGGCACCCGCGACCCCGCCGAACTCCGCCGCCTGGAAGACGACTACTTCACGGACATGCGGGCCCGGGTCGACGCCGTCCGCACGCGCCCCCGGCAGAGCGACGACGTCGTCCTCGTGCCGGCCGGTCCGGCGATCATCGGTGCGGACGAGCAGCCCGACGCGTTCCGCATGGCGCAGGACGACACCACGCTGCGCGCGGTGGACGTGCCCGCCTTCTTCGTCGACCGCACCACCGTGACCAACGCCCGCTACCGCGAGTTCCTCGAAGAGGTGGGCGACTCCGGCGCGTTCGACCACCCCGACCAGCCGCTCGGAGGATCGCACCGCCCCGCGCACTGGCACGACCCCCGCTTCAACGCACCCGGACTCCCGGTCGTGGGCATCGACTGGTACGACGCCTACGCCTTCGCCAAGTGGGCCGGCGGCGCGCTGCCCAGCGAGGTCCAGTGGGAGAAGGCCGCGCGCGGCGTGGACGGCCGCCGCTTCCCGTGGGGCGAGGACTGGGACCCCGCCCGGGTGAACTACGTGGAGCGGTCGTTCGGCCAGGCCGTGGCCGACCTCGACTCCCTCGAAGCGCTCCTCGTCACCATCGAGCAGGGGGAGAACCCCGCCGAGCCGGTGCTGGCGGCGGACGCCCTCCCGGAGGGCGCCAGCCCGTACGGCGCCCTGCAGATGTCGGGCAACGTCTGGGAGCTGACCCGGACCAACTTCTACACCGGCGAGGACATGGACCCCTTCTTCAAGGGGCGCCACCCGCTGGACTTCATGAACCGCAAGGAAGCCTTCCACGTGCTGCGCGGCGGCACCTTCACCTCGCCGCCCACCTGCCTGACCACCTTCTACCGCGGCAAGGACCTGATCACCGACCGCCACATGGAGGTCGGCTTCCGCTGCGTGTACGAGGGGAACGGCTGATGCGCCTGACCTCGCTCGGCCACGCCGCCGTCCTCATCGAGACGGGGACGGAGCGGATCCTCTTCGACCCGTGGCTCACCCAGCGCCTGGACCGCTTCTGGGAGCACCACCCGCCGCTGCCGGACGACCTGGTCCGAGAGGTGCTCGACGAAGGCGTCGACTACGTGGTCCTCAGCCACCACCACTACGACCACCACCACTTCCCCTCCCTGCTCCGCCTGACCGACGGCGCCGACGTGGACTTCGACGACAGCCCGCGCCAGAGCTCCGAGGTCACCTGCGTCTACCCCGCCGGACCGGTGCCGCCGACGCTCACCGCCTCGGGACTCGGGCACCAGGCGATCTCCTGGACGCTGCGCCGCTTCGGCTTCGAGCGCCTGCGCCCGGTCACCCCGGGCGACACGATCACCACCCCGGGCGGGACGACCCTGCGGACCTTCCCCTCGGCCGTGTCCTTCCCCGAGATGAGCGTGCTGGTGCAGACCGCCGACGCGGCCGTCATGCTGTGCGGCGACGCGCTCCTCCACGAGGACACCGTCGCGGCCTTCCAGCGGGCCGACGCCCCGCACGTCGACGCCGTGTTCGTCCCCGCGCACAGCATCTCGCCGCCCGGCGTGCTCACCGAACGCCGCCCGCTGACCGAGTCCGACGCGCTCCGCGCCCGCGCCGTCGCGAACTTCGACCGGTACATCGCCTCGATCCCCGCGACCGTGACCGTGCCCTCCTCGTTCGGCTGGCGCATCAGCGGCGACGGCGACCTCGACTACTCCTGGTGCAACAAGACGATGTTCCCCTTCACCCCGGCCCAGGCCCTGCGCCGGCTGGACGAGCTGGGCCGCGACGGCCTGCTGTGGGGCCCCGGCCAGGTGATGGAGGTGGCGCACGGCAAGGCCGCCCTGGTCGACGGGCCGGTCTCGCCCGGCGCGTACGACTTCGACGAGGTCTACGCCGAGATCACGCTCGACCCGGCCACGCCCGTGCCGCTGTTCGACGCCTCCGTCGACCGGTACGGCCGCCAGACCCGCGCCGGTGCGGACATGCTCCGCGAGCTGCTGGACCGGCTCGTGGCGACCGACTACTGGTACCGGGCGCTGGACGACGGCGCCGGACGGCACGTCGTCTCGCTGTACGAGGACGACGGCACCGAGACCGCCTTCCTGCTCGACCCGGTCGCGGACCGGGTCACCCGGCTCGGCCCGGGCACCGCCCGCAGCCACGTCACCGGCGCGGAGGGCTGGACCGAGATGGCGGCGAGCACGCTGGAGGCCATGCTCGGCGCCGACCTCCTGTTCGGCAGCTCCTACGCCCTGTGGGCCAGCAACGGCCTGCTGCTCTCCGCGGTCTTCCACCACCCGTCGTTCTACACGCGCCACGTGGAGCGCGCGCTGCGGGAGGCGAGCGAGGCATGAGCGACATGGTCGTGCTCGATCACGAGAGCACCTGCCTGCGCGGCAACCCGCTCGGCGACCCCCACCGCCGCCGCATCGAGGTGCACCTGCCGCCCGGGTACGACGGCAACCGGCGGTTCCCGGTCGTGTACTGGCTGCCCGGGTTCGGCGCGAACCCCAGCCTCGCCGGCAAGGCGCTCGCCTTCGGCGCGTCCGTAGCCGACCGCCTCCGCCAGGCGATGACCGACGGCCGCGTGCCGCCCGCGCTGCTCGTCGTGCCCGACTGCACGACCTCCTACGGCGGCTCGCAGTACATCGACACCGCCGCCTCCGGCGCGTACGGCGGCTACCTGGCCGAGGTCGTGGCCGAGATCGACCGGCGGTTCGCGACCCGGCCGCAGCCGGCGTGGCGCGCCATCGGCGGGAAGTCCAGCGGCGGCTACGGCGCGCTCGTCGCCGGCATGACCTCCGACCTGTTCGGGGCGGTGATCGCCTGCTCGCCCGACGCCGGGTTCGAGCACAGCTACCTGCCGCTGCTGCCCCGCACGCTCGACACCGTCAGGGCGGCCGGCGGCGTCGAGGAGCTGCTGGCCCGCCGCGACAGCGGCCCCCACGACGTCCCCTTCATGGTCGCGATGAGCATCATCGCGATGGGCATGTGCTACGCCGACGACCCCCGGACCACCGCGTCGGACGCACTGCCGTGCGACCCCGTGACGGGCCTGTTCCGCGACGAGGTCTGGCAGCGCTGGCTCACCTACGACCCGGTCCGGATGCTCCCCGCGTACGCCGACCGGCTCGCCGGACTCGGCCTGCTGCACCTCAGCGTCGGCCAGCGCGACGAGTACGGCATGCACTGGGGCGCCCGCGCCCTGCACGCGGCCCTCGACGCGCACCGCGTCCCCCACCTCTACCTGGAGCACGACGGCGGGCACGCGGGCATCGAGTACGTCTACACCGAGGCTCTGGCGCAGCTCTGGAAGCTGTGGGGGGAACCGGAGGGTGACGTATGTGCGGCATAGCGGGCTTCATCAGCTTCGAAGGGCGGCGCGATCCCGGCTGGCTGGACGCGCTCGGGCGGACCATGACCGGCGCCATGGCGCACCGCGGCGAGGCGGCCTGCGCCCCGTACGTCTCGCCCTGCGGCACCGTCATGCTGTGCGCGACGAGGCTGGCCGTGCGCGATCGCAGCCACGCCGGCGACCAGCCGATGACCGACCCCAGCGGCCGGATCGTGCTGGTGCACAACGGCGAGGTCTACGGCTCCCGGTCGCCGGCGCCGCCGCTGTGGCCGCGCCGCACCACCTGTGACACCGAGTTCGTGCTCCAGCAGGTCTGCCGCGAGCCCGATCCGGCCGCGGCCCTGCTGCCGCTGGACGGCATGTTCGCACTCGCCTGGCACGACACGTGGACCGGACGCGTGGTGCTGGCCCGCGACCACTTCGGCGTGAAGCCGCTGTTCTACGCCCACGTCGACGGCGGCCTGCTGTTCGCCTCGGAGCAGGGGGTGCTGCTCAGCACCGGCCTGGTCACCCCCGAGGTGGACCGCGAGGAGTACCTGCTGCGCTCCTGGATCCGGATGGACGCCGCGGACGACCGCACCTGGCTGCGCGGCATCGAGGCCCTGCCGCCCGCCCAGTACCTCGTCATCGACCGGCCCCGCGCGACCAAACACCGCTACTGGCATCCCGGGGCGGTGGACGACCCGATCGGGCCCGAGGAGATCAGGGCCGCCTTCGACCGGGCGATCGAGCAGCGGTCCGTGTCCGACGTCCCCCGGGCGGCCGTGCTCAGCGGCGGCGTCGACAGCACGGCGATCGTCGCGGGCCTGACCGGCCTGGGACTGCCCGTCGACGCGTACGTCCTGCGCTACCAGGACGGCATCGGCGGCTCGGGCGACGACGTCGCGTACGCCACCGAGGTCGCCGAGCACCTGGGCGTACCGCTGACCGTCTGCGACCTCGACCGCAACGCCGCCGCCGACCTGCTGCCGGTGCTGCCCACCCGGCTGATGCGGCCGCTGCTGCACGGCGCCGAACTGTCGATGCACCAGCTCTACCGGGCCATCGCCGCCGACGGGAAGGTGGTCGTCTACTCGGGACACGGAGCCGACGAGTTCTGGGGGTACCAGGCCGGCCGGTACTTCCCCATCGTCGACCCCTACGCGCCCACGTTCATCCACGGGCGCCACTACCTGACGCACCGCCTCCACGCCGACGAACGCCCGGTCTGGTCCCGGCTCGTCGAGTGGATGGCGCACGAGCTCGACGTCGACATGACGACGGTGACCGACATGGTGTGGGAACGCACCATGGCCGAGTACCGGGCGCTCAAGACGGCATCACCGCTCAAACGCGGCAGGCACCACCTGATGCGGCGCTTCCTGGTCTACGTCAACGACATGGTGGACGCCACGTCGTCGACCTTCACCCTGGAGGACCGGCCCGTCTTCCAGGACGTCACCCTCGCCGAGCTGGCCTTCCGCTGCCCCGAGCACCTGAAGGACACCAACGAGCCCGGCACCCACAAGGGGCTGCTGAAGGCCGCGCTCTCCGACCTGCTGCCCCAATCCGTGCAGCTCCGCCGCAAGCAGGGCTTCCCGACCCCCACCGACCCCGGCTACGTCCGCCAGCTGAGCGACCTGGCCGACGGGTTCGGCACCCCCTTCGGGCTGCCGCAGCTGCCGGCCGGGCTCCGCGCCGAGCTGGGCGTCGGCGAATGGATGTTCCTTGCCTCAACCTCCGCCTGGCTCGACCACCTCGCGGAGCTCCGAACCCACCCGAGGAGTCACGGTGAGCAGTCCCGTCCCCCACTGGAGCTGGCACGTCCTGGGCAGCCCGGCCGATCTTGACCCGGTACCGCCGGTGATCACGGAGGAGCTCGCCCAGGACTGGTGCAACTTCGTGGTGTGGCGGCCGTCCGAACTGCCCGAGGGATGCGACAGCGCCGTCGGCACGATCCGGCGCGAGGCGCCTCCCGGACGCGTCGAGGCCGAGGGCCGCAGCCCGTGGACCGACGCCAACCCGTCCGGCTACCGCACCGAGATCTCCGGCGGCGGACGGCGGCTGAGGCTGAAGCAGTTCCTGTACGACTGGGCCTTCCCCGCCGCGGACCACCCGTGCCTGTGGGGGAGCGCGACCCGGCCGTACGAGATCGGCGAGGGCCGGGTCGTCTGGCTCGGCACCGACTATCTGGGCCACCAGGCCGCCAGCGCCCGCATGGCGCGCACCACGGTCGAGCTCTCCGTGCTGGAGGGAGAGTTCACCGACGGAGAGCTCGTCGACCTCTTCACCGCGTTGCGGCCCGCCGTACCCCAGGCGCAGGCGCGGGTGCTGGCCACCCCGTTCGCCGAACTCAGCTACTGGGCCCGGCAGCCGGCGGAGATGGTGTCGGTGCCCACCGGTGTCTTCTCCTTCCACCGGCGCGGGCGGGAGCACGAGGGCGACTGGGTCGCGTCCGCGGAACTCACCGCCTTCCTCGCCGGTCAGGGGGTGCCGTTGTCGGTCGGCGGATACCGCGCCGACAGCGCCGCGACGTTCGGCGACGGCGCCGCCGTCCGCGAGCTGGACGTCGTCTACGCCTCGGCGTCCGGCGGCGAACTGCGCCTGACCGCGCAGCGCACCGGAGGCGGGCGCCTGGTGTTCCCGCCGGAGCGGGAGAAGCACCCCGCCTCCGACGAGGTCCTGGACCTCGGCGGCCGCCCGGTGCACCTGGGCTATGCGGACGCCGAGTTCGGAGCCTGCGACGCCTGGTGGCAGCACCCCGACGGGTACGAGCTCAGGCTGCTGGGCAGCGCGGGCACGGGCCTCGGGCGGGACGCCTTCCTCCGCCTGGTCACCGAGCTCGACGCCGGACTGCGCCTGGGCGGCCGCGCCGGGGCACTGGGATGACCGGGGCGGGACGCGCGATCCTCGACCCCGCCACCGGGCGCGCCCTCGCCCACGTACCGGACACCTCGGGGCCCGGCGTCGCCGACGCCGTGGCCCGGGCGGCGTCGGCGTTCCACGACGGCTGGGCCGACACCTCCCCGGCCCACCGCTCCGGCCACCTGCGCGAGCTCGCCGGCCTGCTGCGCGACGACCGTGACGCCCTCGCGGCGCTGGAACAGGGCAACGCGGGCAAGCCCACGGCACGCGCCGTCGGAGAGGTCGAATTCGCCGCCCAGGTGGTCGACTGGTTCGCGGCGGCCGCCCGGTACCCGGTGGGCGAGACCTACCCGGCCGGCCCCGGCATGCGCACGTACACCGACCGCGTGCCGGTCGGGGTGTGCGCGGCCATCGCGCCGAACAACTACCCGCTGCTGCTGGCCGTGTGGAAGATCGCCGCGGCGCTCGCGTACGGCAACACCGTCGTCGTCAAACCCGCTCCCGAGACCCCGCTGTCGACCCGCCGACTGGTCGAGCGCGCCGCCGGGGTGCTCCCCGCGGGCGTGCTCACCGCCGTCTACGGCGGAGCCGACACCGGCAGGCTGCTGTGCGACCACCCCGACATCGGCATGGTCTCCTTCACCGGCTCGACCGCGGCGGGGCGCGACGTCGCGCGGCGCTGCGCGGACGGCCTCAAGCCCGTCTCGCTGGAGCTCGGCGGCAAGAGCCCCGTCGTCGTCTTCCGCGACGCCGACCTCGACGAGGCAGCCCGCGCGGTCGTCACGGGCTTCACCGGCAACACCGGCCAGGTGTGCGTGGCCGGGACGCGCCTGATGGTCGACCGGGCCGTGCACGCCGAGTTCGTCGGCCGGGTGGCCGAACTGGCCGCCGCCCTGCGCGTCGGCCTGCCGCAGGACCCCGCCACCGACCTCGGCCCGCTGATCAGCCGGGCGGCCGTCGACCGCGCGGCCGAGGTGGTCGACGAGGCGGAGAACCGGGGGGCGAAGGCCATCGTGCCGCCCGGCCGTTCCGGGATCCGCCACGAACTCGGCGGCGGCTTCTTCGTCAACCCGGTCATCCTGGACGGCCCGCCGTCCGACAGCCGCGCCTGGCGCGAGGAGATCTTCGCCCCCGTGCTGTCCGTGGCGGCGTTCGACACCGACGCCGAGGCGCTGGCCCTCGCCCACGACACGGCGTACGGCCTCTCGGCGTCCGTGTGGACCTCGGACGCCCACCGGGCCGAGCGCTTCGGCCGGGCCCTGCGCGCCGGCATGGTGTGGGTCAACACCTGGGGCGACACCGAGGAATCGGTCAGCGTCTCGGGCCTCGGCCAGTCGGGGTACGGCCGTGAGCTGGGCATCCACGCGGTGGAGGGCTACACCAGGCCCCGAGCCGTCTGGGTGGCCCACCGGGCGCGGGGGTAGACCGCGATGGCTCCTACCGGCCTCCCCCGGCTCGGCCTCCCCTGGCTCGACTTCCGCAGCGACACCCGCACCGTGCCGGATGCGCGGATGCGCGCGGCGATGACCGCGGCCGAGGTCGGGGACGACGTGTACGGGGACGACCCCACGGTCGCCCTCCTCGAAGCGCGGGTCGCCGAATTGCTCGGCACCGAGGCCGCGCTGCTCACGCCGACCAGCACCATGGCGAACCTGCTCGCCCCGCTCGCCGCGGCCGGCTCCCCGGGACCGCGCGCGCAGCGGCTGGTCGTCGGCGAGGACACCCACATGTCCTTCCTCGAATCGGACGGGCTGGGCCGCTTCGCCGGCGTCGAGCTGCTGCCGGTGAAGCAGGGCCCCGACGGCCTGCCCGACCTCGACGCCGTGGACGCGGCCCTCGCCGCCGGGGCCGGCCGGCCCACCGTGGTCTGCCTCGAGAACACGAGCATGATGCGCTCCGGCAATGCCCTCGACGCCGCGGCGACCCGCGCCCTGGCCGCCCTGGCCCACCGGTACGGCGCCCACGTCCATCTCGACGGTGCCCGGCTCGCGAACGCGGCCGTGGCGCTCGGGGTCCGCCCCGCGGAGCTGGCGGAGCCGGCGGACAGCGTCGCCTTCTCGGTCTCCAAGGGACTCGGCGCGCCGGTCGGAGGCCTGCTGTGCGGGACACACGCGTACGTCGCACGCGCCCGCGAACTGCGTTCCGCGCTGGGCGGCTCCATGCACCAGGCGGGCGTCGTGGCGGCGCCCGCCCTCGTCGCGCTGGAGCGCCTGCCCGACCTGGCAGCCGACCACGCCACGGCCGCCGCGCTCGCCGCCGGCTTCGAGACGGTGCCCGGCGTCGAGCTGATGCACCCGCCGCGGCCGACCAACATGGTCATGGCACGCCTCGCCGGGCTGCCCCCGGAGGAATGCGCCGGCCGCCTCGCCGGCCACGGGGTGCGCGTCCTGCCCCTGCCCAACGGCTTCGTGCGCTTCGCTGTACACCGCGCACACGACATGATCGGTGTGCGTGCGGCCGTCAGGGCGCTGGCGGCCGTCGCGGCCACCGCGCCGGTGGCCCGTAGGACGACCGGAGGGGACCTCCTCGGACGGGGACCCTCCACGACATGGACGGAGGAAGCATGACGGCTGTGCCAGCGCGTGGGCTCGAAGAGCGCCTGGGGGACACTCGCAAGAGACTGGAGAACGACGTCGATCTTTGGGTCGCTTCGGCGGGTGGCCCGGGCGGTGCCTACCTCACCCCCCTCTCGTTCCTCTGGGACGGGACCGACATCCTCATCTCGACCCCGCGCGGTTCCGTCACCGGCCGCAATCTGCTGGCGGACGGCCGGCTGCGCGTCGGCCTCGGCCTGACGCGCGACGTCGTGATCGTCGACGGCGACGCGCAGCCGGTGGACGCCGCCGAACTCGGCGGGGCGGCCGACGCCTTCGCGGCCAAGACCGGGTTCGACCCGCGCGAACTCGACGAGCCCTACCAGTACTTCCGCATACGGCCCCGGCGCATCCAGGCCTGGCGCGAGGTCAACGAGCTGGCCGGACGCACGCTGATGAGGGACGGCGTCTGGCTCGGCTGAGCACCGGGGAGCACCCCCGCAGGTGCCCCGCAGACACCCCGGGGCGCCGCCTCGGAGTCCCTCCGGAGGCAACCCCGGAGGGACTCCCTCCCCCGAGGCACACAGTCGGCCGGTCACCCGCGTGACCGGCCGGCGGCCTTTCGGAGTCCAGTCGTTCTTGACCAGGGTTGCGGACGACGTTGTCAGGCTGTCTGGGAAAAGCCATCTGAATTCTGGAAGGGCGAACATGACGTCAATCGAGGTTCCGGTCCTGATCGTGGGCGGCGGCGGGTGTGGCCTGTCCGCCTCCGTCTTCCTTTCCGACCAGGGCGTCGACCACCTGCTGGTGGAGCGGCACGCTGACACGTCGAGGGTGCCGAAGGCGCACTACCTCAATCAGCGCACGATGGAGATCTTCCGCCAGCACGGGATCCGCGATGACGTCCTCGCGGAGGCGGCGCCGCTGGACAAGTTCGGCAAGGTGCGCTGGGCGACCACGTTCGCCGGTGACGGGCCGATGGACGCTCGCCGGATCCATGAGATGGACGCCTTCGGCGGTGGCGAACTGACGGAGCGCTACGGTGCCGCCGGGCCGGAACTGCCCGCGAAGCTCCCCCAGATGTGGCTGGAGCCGATCCTGCGCCGTCACGCGGAGCAGCGCAATCCGGGGCAGATCCGCTTCGGCCACGAGGTGATCGACTTCTCCGACCAGGGCGACCACGTCCTCGCCGAGGTGCGCAACCTCGAGACCGGCGAGATCATCACGGTCAAGGCGAAGTACCTCCTCGGCGCCGACGGCGGCCGCTTCGTCGGCTCCAAGGTCGGCATAGAGATGCAGGGCCCGCCCAGCGACATCAACACCACGACCGTGTACTTCACCGCGGACCTGTCGCAGTGGTGGGAGGAGGGCACTCTCATCACGCACTACCTCAGCCCGGAGGACCCCGACCTCTCCGTCAACCTCATCGAGATGGGGCCGAGCTGGGGCAAGGCCTGCGAGCAGTGGGGCCTGCACATGGCCCCCGGCCCCGCCGGCCGCTGGGACAACGAGACGGTCGTCGACCGCATCCGCGAAGTGCTGAAGGTGCCGGACCTGGAAGTGGACGTGCACAAGGTCACGGACTGGATCGTGAACGCGATCCTGGCCGACAAGTACCGGGTCGGCCGGGTGCTGATCGCCGGCGACGCCGCGCACAAGCAGCCGCCCGCCGTGGGCCTCGGCCTCAACACCGGCATCCAGGACGCGCACAACGTCGCGTGGAAGCTGGCCGCGGTGCTGAACGGCAGCGCGCCCGAGAGCTTCATCGACACCTACGAGGCCGAGCGCCGGCCCATCGGCCGCGAGAACGTCGACTGGGCGGTCTCCGCCGCCCAGCACCACCAGGTGGTCATCGACGCCATCGGTGGCGGCCACAACATCCCGGCGGGGCGCCGCGGGCAGCGTCTGGCGGCGTACTTCGACCCGTCCGAGCTCGGTGACACCGTGCGGGCGCGCGCCCTGGAGGTGTTCCACACCCACCGCGGCGGCTGCCAGTCGTTCGACATGGAGATCGGCTTCGCCTACGAGGACGGCGCGGTCATCTCCGACGGCACCAAGCGCGCCCCGCGCGTCCCCATGCGCGACGAGCACACGCCGACGTCGCGCCCCGGCCACCGGCTGCCGCACGCCTGGATCACCCGGGACGGCGAGCGCCTCTCCACCCTCGACCTGACGGGCAGGACCGGCTTCACGCTGATCACCGGCCCGGAGGGAACGGCGTGGTGCGAGGCGGCCGCGCGCGTGGCGGAGAAGTTCTCCGTCCCGGTCAACGCGGTGCGCATCGGCGACGGCGCCGAGTACGCGGACGTGGACGGCGGGTGGGAGGCCGTCCGGGAGATCACCGGCGCCGGCGCGCTCCTGATCCGCCCCGACCAGCACGTGGCCTGGCGCAGCACCGGCGCCGGCGAGGACGCGGAGCAGGCGCTGACGGACGTCTTCGCCACGATCCTGGACCGCTGATCCCGTCAGGGGTCCGGTCAGGGGTGCCTCCCGCCTGGCGGATACGGTGTAAAGAACGCGTCAGGAGCTGGCGCGCGGTGTGCCGGGAAGTCTGGTCGGCGTCCTGGGGGCAGTGTGCCC
>NZ_JBEXPT010000147.1:0-15246 GCF_040612195.1 Streptomyces sp. NPDC006450
GTCGTCGCGGCGGGCCGGGAACACGGGGAGGCCTGGCGTCAGGCGCGGGGTCAGGCGTGGCGGTGCGAGTGCCGATTGCCGGCCACGACGCGGTAGAGGGCCAGGAGGATGACGGAGCCGACGATCGCGGCGATCCAGGTGGAGAGGTCGAAGAAGCCGTCGATCGAGTCGACGCCGAATATGACCTTGCCGAGCCACCCGCCGAGCAGACCGCCGACGATGCCGATGAGCATGGTGATGATGATGCCGCCCGGGTCCTTGCCCGGCATCAGGGCCTTCGCGATGAGGCCGGCGAACAGCCCGATGAGGATCCAAGCGATGATGCCCATGAAGGTCTCCTACCTCGTTGAATAAAGTCGGTGTCAGTGCATCGTCTGCACCGCCGGGCGCCCTTCAAACGTCTGGATCGGTCATCTTCCGGATTCCGTGCGCCGGCCCGGGCCCCACCGTGCAGCGGCCGCAGAGCGGGTAGAGGAGCCTCCATGACGCTGACGGGAGAACTGCTGTCCGAGTCCACGCCGCGCGAAATGATCGGGTGGCTCGTCCACGTGATCACGACCAGAGCGGGCCGGGTGCTCCCCGCCCCGCTTGATGCCGGCGCATCGGCCCTCCCAGCCTTTGGACCCGCACCGGGTGGGCATACGGCACGCGGGAGGTGTTCAGCTTGTCCAAGTGGGGCAGCACGCCGGGGAGGGTGAGGACCGCGGCCGTAGCGGGGGTCCGCTACAGGGCGCCCAGCTGGCGGACACCCTGGAGGCGAGCAAGCCCGACGGGGAGCGCGTGCGGCAGTGGCGTCGGGACTGGCGCAGCCTGTCCGCCGATTGCCGGGACATCCAGGACGGCATCGACACGGAGGTCGAGAACGGCCGAATGTGGCAGGGCGACTGCTGGGATTCAACCGTGATCGGCAGGGTAGGCGACGGCCACTTGACGGATCGGTTGGCGGAAGGCAAATCCCATGTTGATGGCTCACCCGGCTGTGCTCCCCGGCCTCGTCGATCGCTACTGGGCGCTGTCCGTCCTCGATGCCGCGGACGAGGTCTCGCCCGTGCGCAGGGAGATCAGGGACGTCGAGCATGCCCTTTGCGTGGCCACGGGTACGGCAGACGTGCACGCCGCGCTGATAGCCGCCCGGCACCACCTGCCCGGCACGGGCGCTCTGGACGACTCCGTACTCGCCTCCCGCTGATGGCGCTGCCGTGGGGATCCGCTGCCCGGCTGCGGCGGTCTGAGCGCTGTGGCCGGGGGCCTGCCCGGGTTCCGGTGGGTGCCCCGGCCGGGGAGGAGGCCGGGGCGGTGGTGCCCGGGTGCCGTGCGGATCCCGTACGGCAGAGGTGATGCCGGTGGCCTGGTCCGGACCTCGGGGGTGCGGCTCAGGCTCCGGGCGGAGGCCTGCCCGTGAGAGTTGCGGACTCCGCTGCCCACACGTCTGACCCCGCGGCCAACCCGTAAACGCCCGTACCTGAGGTTTCTTGAAGTCGCGTCAGATTGCTTCCGGTGCAAGGCGGTTGCACGGCGATTCGACTCGTGGCGAACCGGCCCGAGCAGTGCGCACCCGTGAGGCGTGCACCACGAGCAGGCCGCACCAGTCCAGCGGCACGATCGCGCTGTCCACCGCCCGCCGCGCCCAGCCCGCCGGTTCAGACGTTCGCCTGGCGGGGGGCGGCCGCTCGCCGGGGCGCGGCGTGGTGCGTCGGTCGTGTGGTGGACGGGAGATGGCGAAGCTGGTGGATGGCCGTGGCCAGGAGGGCGGTGAACAGGGTGAGCAGGAGGGTGCAGATCCACATCTGGCGGCTCCCTGGGTTCAGCCATCCCGTCCAGACGGCCGCGGCTGCCCACAGCAGGGCTCCGGCCGCGTAGTGGGAGCGGACGCGGCGCAGCTGGCGTGCGGCCCGCAGGGACGTGAGGAGTTCGCGTGTGGCTGCCATGGCGCCCGCCTACCCCCAAGGCGCGCGGATCAACAGGCGAATCAGGCCTCGGAAGTCCGTCGCGGCACCTCGACGGACTCGCGGCACGCCCAGGGACACCGGCGCCGCGTTCATCCGTTCGGAGTACCCCGGGGACGATGTGTGACCGAGCGGCTACGCCTTGGCGCCGCTGCGTTCCACCAGTTCGGTGACGCGGCCCGACCCGCTGAGCGGTTGCGGCGGGGCGGCCGCGGGGGCGGGCTGGAGGCAGGGCACGCCATGACGCGGGACATCGAGGTCGCCGCGCATCCGTGCCGCACCCCACTGGAGGATTCCTGATGAGCGCTGGAAGCGGCTTCCTGAACACCGAGCAGCTGATCGACCTGACGGCCTTCGACGCGGACGGGGAGAAGATCGGCAGCATCGGCCAGGTGTACCGGGACGACTCGACTGGCCGGCCGGAGTGGGTGACCGTCAAAACCGGGTGGTTCGGTATGAAGGAATCGTTCGTCCCCCTTGCCGGGGCCCGCAGCGATGGCCGAGCGCTCCACGTCCCGCACCTGAAGGCCGTCGTCAAGGACGCCCCTCGTGTCGAAGCCGACCAGCACCTGGACGCCGGCGAGGAGCGCAGGCTCTACCTGCACTACGGGCTGGCGGGCTCGAACGGGCACGGTGACGGCAAGACCCGGCGAACTGCGGTGGACGCGCCCGGAATCGCCACCGGCACGTATGTCGAACAGCGGGCCGAGGCGCGTGGCGGCAAGCCCGGTGCCGAGGAACTGGTCCGCTCCGAGGAGCGTCTGCACGTCGGCACGGCCAACGAAGAGGTGGGCCGGGCGCGGCTGAAGAAGGTGGTCGTCACCGAGAACGTGACGACCACCGTCCCGGTCAGCCACGAGGAGGTAAGGGTCGTGCGCGAGCCCATCCGCGAAGGGGAGCGCGTACGGGGCGGCATCGGAGAAGCGGAGACCGAGGTCACCTTGCATGCCGAGCGCGCGGTGACGCGCAAGGAGGCCGTGCCGGTGGAACGGGTGCGCCTGGAGACCGAGAGGGTCACCGAGCAGCAGGAAGTCTCCGGCACCGTACGCAAGGAGAAGGTCCGCTTCGAAGAGGGCAAGGGCGGCCGTCGGGGTGAGGGCCGGGGCGGCCCCCGCCGCTGACCTCCCACCCCGTTCGTCCGGCTTCCGGCAGCTCCCTGCCGGAAGCCGGGCCTTTGACGGTCTTTTCGGTTCGGATATCACCAAGAGGTGTGTGGGTGGAAAAATCTGGGGCATGCGGTGGTCAGGGCGGAATGCGAATTCCGCACTGCACGCAGTACGGAAAAGGGGAAGTCGGCGCGGAATCCAATTCTCTCGCGTCGTATCCCCGTAACCGGAGGAGTTGTTTTTGCATGACTGAGAACGTGTGGGGCTACCGTGAGACGTCCGGCCGTCTGATCGGTGCGGACCTGGTGGGATACAAGGTCGAGGCGACGGACGGTTCCATCGGCAAGGTGGACAAGCACTCGGACGAGGTCGGCTCCTCCTACATCGTGGTCGACACCGGTCCGTGGATCTTCGGCAAGGAAGTCCTGCTGCCCGCGGGCACGATCAGCCGGATCGACGCGAACGACGAGAAGATCTATCTCGACCGGACGAAGGAACAGATCAAGAACGCTCCCGAGTTCGACAAGGACAAGCACCTCGGTGATGCGGACTACCAACGCCAGGTCGGCGGTTACTACGACGGCCCGCACCACCTGTAACCCGACGGGACGCGGAGCGAACGAGGCGGGGGCGGCAACCACTGGTTGCCGCCCCCGCCTCTGCTGCGTCCCGATCCATCGTTCACCTTGGCGGTGGGAAGGCCTTCGCGGGAGCCGGCGACGCAGGAGCCGTCGGTCGGACGGACACTCCGCCGGGGTGGGGCGGGACGGCTGGGAACCGTCGGAGGGATGGGTGTCGTGGAGCACAGGGGGAAGACGAGGGGTGAGAGGAGCGACGATGCCAGGGACTTCGCAGAACATGTCCGGACTCAGATGCGCGGACGCTCGACAGGTCGCCCGGAGGGTCTTGTCGGCCCGTGGTGTGGGGGAGCGGTTGGTGGACGACGTACTGACGGTGGTCGCGGAGCTGGTGAGCAACGCGACCCGTCACGCGGGCGGGGTGACCGGCTTCAGCATCCGGCAACTTCCCGATGCGGTGGCGATCGAGGTGTCCGACGCGTCCCCGGTCCTTCCCCGGTCCCCGGGCACGCCGGTCGCGGTGCCAGGAGGGTTCGGCTGGCTGCTGGTCAACCGGCTCGCCGCCCGTACCGAAATCTCCGCCGGCCGCGGCGGGAAGACGATCACCGCGTACGTGCCGCTCACGGTCACCGCCCCAGGCACGTGACCCGCACACATTCCGCAGGGAGGAGTCCGACACGGGCGGCGCCCACCACGGGGACACCGGGGCCGCAGGCACAACGGCCTGCGGCCCCGCCATGCGAAGCCCCGGAGTTGCCGAGGAAGACCGCTGGGCTGCCCGACGTGCTCCAGACATGATCGACTCATGGACACCTATCCGCCACCGGCGGCGGTGGGGTGGTTTCAACGCCCTGTAGGGATCCGGACCTCGGCGCCGGGGGCGGTACCGGGCTGACCCAGGGTCAGGAGCCGGCCTTGCGCTTGTTGTAGACGTCGAAGCCGACGGCCGCGAGCAGGACCAGGCCCTTGATCACCTGCTGGTAGTCGGTACCCACACCGACCAGCGACATGCCGTTGTTCAGCACACCGAGCACCAGACCGCCGATGATCGCGCCGAGGACGGTGCCCACACCTCCGCTCGCGGAAGCGCCGCCGATGAAGGCGGCGGCGATCGCCTCCAACTCGAAGTTGATGCCGGCCTGCGGCGTACCGGCGTTGAGCCGTGCGGCGAAGACCAGCCCGGCCAGGGCCGCGAGGACGCCCATGTTCACGAAGGCCAGGAAGACGACCCGCTTGCTCTTCACTCCGGACAGCCTCGCCGCCGCCTCGTTGCCGCCGATGGCGTAGGTGTGCCGTCCCAGGATCGAGTTGCGCATCACGTATCCGAAGCCGACCAGCAGGACGCCGAGGATCAGCAGGACGATCGGCACCCCGTGGTAGCTGGCCAGCAGCAGCGTGAAGACCACCACGGCCGCGGTGATCGCGCCGAGCTTCACCAGGAACAGCCCGGCCGGGAGCGGTTCCAGTCCGTAGGAGGCGGCCCGCCGCCGTCCGCGCACCTCCTGCAGGATCGCGACGACCAGCACCGAGAGACCCAGCAGCAGGGTGAGGTTGTGGTAGTCGGTCCGGGGACCGACCGCGGGGAGGAAGCCGCTGCTGATGTTCTGGAAGCCCTTGGGGAACGGAGCCACCGTCTGGCCCTGGAGGAGTATCTGGGTCCCCCCGCGGAACAGCAGCATGCCGGCCAGCGTGACGATGAACGAGGGGATCCCGAGATAGGCGATCCAGAACCCCTGCCAGGCTCCGGCGAGGGCCCCGATCAGCAGCGCGGCCACCAGTGCCACGGGCCACGGCGCATGGTGTTCGACCATCATCACCGCCGCGGCCGCCCCGACGAAGGCGGCGAGCGACCCGACCGACAGGTCGATGTGCCCGGCGATGATGACGATCATCATGCCGATGGCCAGGATGAGGATGTAGCCGTTCTGCTGGATCAGATTGGTGATGTTGAGCGGCTGGAGCAGGATGCCGTCCGTCCAGAACTGGAACAGCAGCACGATCAGCACCAGTGCGACCAGCATCCCGTACTGGCGCAGGTTGCCGCGGAGCGCTCGGGCCAGTACGGCACCGGACGAGGGACGTTGGCCTGACTCCGGTGTGCCGGGAGCGGTGTCTGGGGTGGTCTGGGTCTGGGCCATGCCTCACACCTGCTTGTCGGGGTATGCCGCGCTCATGGTCATGAGCCGCATGAGGGATTCCTGGGTGGCGTCCGCGCGGGTGACCTCACCGGTGATCCGGCCTTCGGCCATGGTGTAGATCCGGTCGCACAGGCCCAGGAGTTCGGGGAGTTCGGAGGAGATGACGAGTACCGTCTTGCCCTGGTCGGCGAGTTCGGCGATGACGGTGTAGATCTCCGCCTTGGCGCCGATGTCGATGCCCCGGGTCGGTTCGTCGAGGATCAGCACCTCCGGTCCGGCGAAGATCCACTTGCTGAGGACGACCTTCTGCTGGTTGCCACCGCTGAGCTTGCCGGTCTCCGCGAACACCGAGGGGGCCTTGATGTTCATGGTCCGACGGAACGATTCGGCGCTCCGGGCCTCCTCGTGCCGGTTGACCCAGCCCCGCCGGGCGACCTTGCCGAGGGCGCTCAGCGAGATGTTCCGGCTGATGGTGTCGCCGAGGTCGAGGCCGAGCTGCTTGCGGTCCTCGGTCACGTACGCGATGCCGTGCCCGATCGCCTCGGGCACCGTCCGGGTACGGATCTCCCGGCCGTGGAGCCGCACCCGGCCTCCGGTCCACCGTCCGTACGAGCGGCCGAAGACGCTCATGGCCAGTTCGGTGCGGCCGGCGCCCATGAGGCCGGCTATGCCGACGATCTCGCCGCGACGGACGTGCAGCGAGGCGCCGTCGACCACGTTGCGCCGGTGGTCGATGGGGTGCTGGACGCTCCAGTCCTCGATCTCGAAGGTGACCTCGCCGATCTCCGGGGCGCGTTCGGGGTAGCGGTGTTCCAGGTCGCGGCCGACCATGCCGCGGATGATCCGCTCCTCGGAGATGCCCTCGGAGCCGATCGCGATGGTCTCGATGGTCCGCCCGTCGCGCAAAATGGTGACGGCATCGGCGACCCGGGCGATCTCGTTCAGCTTGTGCGAGATGAGGATGCACGAGATGCCCTGGGCCTTGAGTTCGAGGATCAGGTCGAGCAGCTTGCGGCTGTCCTCGTCGTTCAGGGCGGCCGTCGGCTCGTCCAGGATGAGCAGCTTGACCTTCTTGGCGAGCGCCTTGGCGATCTCGACCAACTGCTGTTTGCCCACGCCGAGATCGGCGATCCTGGTGTGCGGGCTCTCGTCGAGTCCGACCTGCCGGATCAGTGCGGCGGCGTGGGTCAGCGTCCGGTGCCAGCTGATGACGCCCCGAGTGGCGTGCTCGTTGCCGAGGAAGATGTTCTCGGCGATGGACAGGTAGGGCACCAGCGCGAGTTCCTGGTGGATGATCACGATGCCGCGCTGCTCGCTGGCCCGGATGTCCTTGAACCGGCAGGGCTCGCCTTCGAAGTGGATCTCGCCCTGGTAGCCGCCATGAGGGTGTACCCCGCTGAGTACCTTCATCAGGGTGGACTTGCCGGCGCCGTTCTCCCCGCAGACGGCGTGCACCTCACCCGCGGCGACGGTCAGGTTGACCTCGGAGAGAGCCTTGACACCGGGAAACGACTTGCTGATCGACCGCATCTCGAGAACGGGTCGGGCCATGGTTGTGCATCCGTATCGTCGGGGCGGTGCGGTGCCGGGCGTCTCCCGGGTGCCGCACCGCCGGTTCGGCGTCGCCGGACCCGTCGGCCGGGCCCCGTGGGCTACTTGAGCTGGTCCGCGGTGTACTGGCCGCTGTCCACCAGGACCTTCTGGTAGTTCTCCTTGTCGACGCTGACCGGCTGGAGCAGCTGCGCCGGAACCGTCTTGACGCCGTTGTCGTACTGGCCGGTGTCGTTGACCTCGGGCTTGCCGCCGGTCAGGAGCGCGTCGCCCATCTGGACTGCGGCCTTGGCGAGTTGGCGGGTGTCCTTGTAGACGGTCTGGGTCTGCTCGCCCGCGATGATCGACTTCACCGAGGCCAGTTCGGCGTCCTGGCCCGTGACGACGGGCAGCGGCCGGCCGGTGCCGTAGCCGACGCCCTTGAGGGACGAGATGATGCCGATCGAGATGCCGTCGTACGGCGAGAGCACGGCGTCGACGTGGGCGGCGGTGTACGACCTGGTCAGCAGGTTGTCCATCCGGGACTGGGCGAGACCGCCGTCCCAGCGCAGTGTGGCGATCTGGTTGAAGGAGGTCTGGCCGCTCTGCACGACCAGCTTCTTGTCGTCGACGTACGGCTTGAGGACGCTCATCGCACCGTTGAAGAAGAACGTGGCGTTGTTGTCGTCCGGTGAGCCGGCGAACAGCTCGATGTTGAACGGGCCCTTGCCGTCCTTGAGACCGAGCTTGTCGACGATGTAACCGCCCTGGAGGACGCCGACCTTGTAGTTGTCGAAGGTCGCGTAGTAGTCGACGTTCTTCGTGCCGCGGATCAGCCGGTCGTAGGAAATGACGGGGATGTGGGCGTCGGCGGCCTTCTGCAGCACGTTGGTGAGCGAGGAACCGTCGATGGCGGCGATCACCAGCAGCTTGGCCCCCTTGGTGATCATGTTCTCCACCTGGGAGACCTGGTTCTCCACGACGTTGTCGCCGTACTGGAGGTCGGTCTTGTATCCCTTGGCCTGGAACTCCTTGACCATGTTGGTGCCGTCGTTGATCCAGCGCTCCGACGACTTGGTCGGCATCGCGATCCCGATGAGGCCCCCTTTGGCCTCCGTGCCGGCCCCGCCGGCCCCGGCGTCGCCCGCTCCGTTGGCGCTCTGGCCGCAGGCTGCCAGCGACAGCGTGAGACCCACGGTGACGAGGCCCGCTGAAAGCTTCCGCACAGTTCCTCCAGTGATGTTCCGCGACCGGCACGGTGCGACCCGGCTGGGCGACCGGAAGCGGTCGAGCGGGGCCGGCCGGGAGCCGTCTGCTCGCGCTGCGCGAAGTCGCGGATGCCGCGGCTCCGGCCTGGCGATACCTGAGTGTTAACGCTCACAAGAGTGGCGTCAAGAGGCTGTTCGATCACCGTTGAACCAACAACGGTGCAGGCGATCAGCCTCGCCGGCGGGGCCCGAATGGGAACCGCCGGCGCCGGGGCCGGGCAGTGCGCCCGGGAGCGGGTGCCCGCTGCCGTCCGGGAACTGGGCCACCGCCCCAACTCGGGCGCCCGCGCGCACATCACGCTCCGCCCCCACACCCTGGGCGTGGTCAGCTTCGAAACGACCCCCTACGGTTCCGCCTCGATGCTGTACGGCGTCGAGCAGGCGGTGCGCAGTGCGGGCCACTTCGCCGGCGGGACGAGCCTTCGCCCTCTGGACGGCCGCTCGGTTCGGGGGAGTTCGCTGACCGGCTGCGCGACCAGGGTGTGGAAGGCGTTGCCGTGATCACGTCCCGGAACTCCACCGTCGGCGCGGTGGCCAGGCCCTCCAGCCGCGTGCCGGTCGTTGCGGACGTATCGGGCAGCCGGTCGCGGGTTCCCGTGGCCCCGGTGGGCAACCGGTCCGGCGTCGAAGCGGCCACCGGGCACCTGCTCGACCTGGGCCACCGCACGGTGCAGTGCAACACCTGGCCGGCCCGGCCGCCTGGCTGGCGACCAGGACCGCGAGGAGGGCGGGTGCGGCGGCCGGAGCCCCTGTGCCGCAGTGGAGCACGGCGACCGGAGCGCGCGTCGGGTTGCCCGGCGGGCTTGCGGATCGCCGAACTGGGCGACGCCACCACCGTGTTCTGCGCCGGCGAACGCAGGGCGCACGGCCTGCTGCGCGCTCTGCACGAGGCCGTCTGCTCGATTCCCGGAGACATCGGCGTGGTGGGCTTCGACGGTATCCCCGAGGCCGCGTACTTCACCCCGCCCCTGACCGCCGTGCGCCAGGACTGCCGGCGAGCTCGGCCGCCGGGCCCTGACTGCTCGTCGAGGAGCCGGGGGTGCCGTGCACACCCGCACCCGCGTACGGATCTCACCCGAGCCAGTGCCGTGCCGCAGCGCGGGCCGGCCCTTCGCCGCTGGGCAGGGGCCGCGGGACATCCGACCCGAGGCTGATCGCCACGGCGACCCGCGCTCGCCGCCACGCCGGTATACCCGGCCGGGGTTTCCGGCTCTCTCGAACGCCGGATTGTTAGCGCTAACAGTATGATGCCCCTCAAGACCGTGGGCTTCCGAGGGTGCCCCGGCTCAGACGGGCCGTTCCAGGCCGCCCTGCCGGCCGCCGGTACGTCGAACGCCGGACGGCGGAGTCCGGGCCCCGGGGCTGCGCCGGAAGCCACTTCGGCGGCATGTCGACCGGCCGCTCCGGTCGCCCGTTCGTCGTGTGGGTCCTGCACGTCACGCAGGTGGGCACACCCTGGAGCCCTCGCCCGCCTGGCTGCAGGCCGCCCGCCGGCTCCAGTCGGCCGTCCCCGGTGTGCGCGCCGGTGCGCTTCCGAGAGCTCGCGCCGCAGACGGACTGCGGGGACGCACATCGCGGCGCCCCGGCGATCGGGGTGGTGGCGGGCACCAGGTCTGCGACGGCACGCGGATCTCATGGCGGGGCCCTTCCCGACGAGATGTCGAAGCGCTCCGCCGAGGTGGACACCGGCGGCCCCGACGGACGGGTCCGCGACCCGGGCGGATCGACTACCTCGCTGCTGTCGCGGACGCCGTCCGCGCGGACGTGCGCGGCCACGCCCGGTGCTTCGGCATGGTCCACGTCGACTACGACCCGGCACCCTGGAGGCCTCCCTCGTCTACCCGGCCTGAGCCGGCCGGTCGAGGGCCACCGCCCCCTGGCGGTTCCCGCAGGGGCGAAGCCGGACCGTGCAACGACACGGCCCGGCTCTCGGGTGCACCGACTCAGCGGGCGCCGAGGAGGTGTTCGAGGGCGAGCTGGTCCAGCTGCTCGAAGGCCATGCCGCGGCGGGCGGCGGCATCGACGTCGAACTCGTCGAAGGCGGACCGGTCGGCCAGTAGCCCGGCGAGGCCGTCCTCGGCGGTGGGAAGGGCGAGCTCGGGCAGCCGGGAGGCCGCGAGTGCGGCCCGGACCTCCGGATCTGCCCGGAAGGCACGGGAACGCTCCGCCAGGAGCAGGTAGTTGCGCATGCAGGCCGCCGCCGAAGCCCAGACGCCGTCGGAGTCCTCCGTGCGCGGCGGCTTGAAGTCGAAGTGACGGGGGCCGTCGTAGCCGGCCGACTCCAGCAGGTCGACCAGCCAGAAGGCCTGGCGCAGGTCGCCCGCGCCGAAGCGCAGGTCCTGGTCGTACTTGATGCCCGTCTGGCCGTTGAGGTCGATGTGGAACAGCTTGTCGTGCCACAGGGCCTGGGCGATGCCGTGCGGGAAGTTCAGCCCGGCCATCTGCTCGTGGCCGACCTCCGGGTTGAGGCCGACCCGCTCGGGCCGTTCCAGCTCGTTGATGAACGCCAGGGCGTGGCCGATGGTGGGCAGCAGGATGTCGCCGCGCGGCTCGTTGGGCTTGGGTTCGATTGCGAAGCGCAGGTCGTATCCCTGGTTCTCGACGTACTCGCCCAGCAGGTCGAAGGCCTCCTTCAGCCGGTCGAGGGCGGAGCGCACGTCCTTGGCCGCGCCCGACTCCGCGCCTTCGCGGCCGCCCCAGGCGACGTAGACCGAGGCGCCGAGTTCCACGGCCAGGTCGATGTTGCGGATCGTCTTGCGCAGCGCGTACCGGCGGACGTCCCGGTCGTTCGCGGTGAAGGCGCCGTCCTTGAACACCGGGTGGGTGAAGAGGTTGGTGGTGGCCATCGGCACCTTCAACCCGGCTGTGTCGAGTGCGGTGCGGAAGCGCTTGACCGCCTGCTCGCGTGCGGTGCCGCCGGCTGCGAAGGGGATCAGGTCGTCGTCGTGGAACGTCACGCCGTAGGCGCCGAGCTCGGCCAGCCGCTCCACGGTCTCGACCGGGTCGAGGGCGGGGCGGGTGGCGTCGCCGAAGGGGTCCCGGCCCTGCCAGCCGACGGTCCACAGGCCGAAGGTGAACCTGTGCGCGGGAGTGGGGACGAGCGGGTCGCTGGTCATGAGCAGCTCCGGTTCAGGGCCGAGATCTATTTGTAATGGCGAAAAACAAATTAGTATGCCGAGACGCCAGAAGGAACCCCACCGGAGGAACGCATGTCTGCTCAGCGTGTCGTGATCGGTGTCGACAGCTCGACCCAGTCCGCCAAGGCCCTCGCCGTCGACCTGGACACCGGCGCCGTCCTGGGCGAGGGCCGCGCCGCGCATTCCGTCACCACGGGCGCCGGCCGCGAGAGCGACCCCGAACAGTGGTGGCGGGCGCTCGGCGAGGCCATGGCCGGCACCGGCTGGGCGGATCGGGCCGCCGCCTGCTCGATCGCCGGCCAGCAGCACGGCCTGGTCACCCTCGACGCGGCCAGCCGCCCGGTGCGCCCGGCACTGCTCTGGAACGACGTCCGCTCCGCCCCGCAGGCAGCCGAACTCACAGCCGCGTTCGGCACGGCAGAGCTCGCCCGTCGCACCGGAAGCGTCCCGACGGCCGCCTTCACGGCCGCCAAGTGGGCCTGGCTGCACGCGAACGAGCGTGCCGCCGCCGACCGCGTCGAGGCCGTCCGGCTTCCCCACGACTTCCTGACGGAGCGGCTGACCGGTGAGGCGGTGACGGACCGCGGTGACGCGTCGGGAACCGGCTGGTGGGGCCCGGACGGCTACGACCAGGACGTCCTCGGCCGGATCGGCCTCGACCCCGGAATGCTGCCGCAGGTCCTCCCGCCGGGCGCCCGGGCGGGCGTCGTCCGAGCCGGTATGCCGCTGCGCGAGGGCGCCCTGGTGGCCACCGGGACCGGTGACAACATGGCCGCCGCCCTCGGGCTGGGCCTGACCCCCGGACGTCCGGTGCTGAGCCTCGGTACCTCCGGCACCGTCTACGCCGTCGGCCGGACCCGGCCCGCAGACCCGAGCGGAACCGTCGCCGGCTTCGCCGATGCCCTCGGCGGCTGGCTGCCGCTCGCCTGCACGCTCAACTGCACCCTCGCCGTCGACCGCTTCGCCTCCCTCGTCGGCCGCGACCGCGAGGACGTCGAGGGAGGCGGCACGGTGGTGGTGCTGCCCCATCTGGACGGCGAGCGCACCCCGGACCTCCCGCACGCTTCCGGCCTGGTCCACGGCCTGCGCCACGACACCACGCCGGGACAACTGCTCCAGGCCGCCTACGACGGCGCCGCCCACGCCCTGCTCGCGGCCCTGGACGACGTACTGCGTGCCGGGGGCGAGACACCTGCCCCCGACGAACCCCTGCTGCTGATCGGCGGCGGAGCCCGCGGCCGGGCCTGGCAGCGAACCGTCCTGCGGCTGTCCGGCCGGGCCGTTCAGGTGCCCGCGGCCCAGGAGCCGGTCGCGCTGGGGGCCGCCGCCCAGGCCGCCGCACTGCTCACCGGTGAGCCTGCCGACGCCGTCGCGCGGCGCTGGCGGACCGCCGAGGGCCGGGTGCTGGACCCGGTGGCCCGTGACGACGACGCGCTCGAACGGATCACCAGTACGCTGCGGCGGGCGCGGGCCTTGCAGGAGGTCCCGCAGGGAGAGCGATAGGAGGGTCGGGTCGATGACGGGGACCGGCAGGGCGAGCGGGGGCGCGGAGGCCGCGCCCGCCTCGCAGCAGGGGATGCGCCGGCAGAACCTCGCGGTGGTGATCGGCGCGGTCGCCGCGCACGGACCGCTCTCCCGGGCGGACGTGGCCGGGCACACGGGCCTGACCAGGCCGGCCGTCTCCTCCATGGTCGACGAGCTCATCGGTCGCGGAGCGCTGACCGAGACGGAGACCGCGCCCAGCGGCCGGGTCGGCCGCCCCGGACGGGCGCTGGCCCTGAGCGATCGGGGTCCCGCGGGACTCGGCCTGGAGATCGGCGTCACCCATCTCGCCGCGTGCGTCGTGGACCTGCGCGGCGAAGCCCGGGTGTGGCGGCGGGTGGAGCGGGCCAACGCGGGCCGGCCGGCCGGAGAGGTGCTGGCGGAGGCCGCCGCGCTGGGCGCCGAGGCGGAGTCGCAGGCCGCGGCCCTCGGCCTGCGCGTCGAGGGCCGCGTCCTGGCCGTGCCGGGGGTGGTGCCGAACACGCCGAGCGGGCTGGTCGCGAACGCGCCGAACCTCGGCTGGCAGGCAGTGCGCCCCGCCGACCACTGGCCCGACCCCGACACCGCACCTGACCCGGAGAACGAAGCCAATCTCGGGGCGCTGGCGGAGCAGTGGCACCGGGGAAACCCCGCCGAGACCTTCGTACACGTCTCCGCCGAGGCCGGAATCGGTGCCGCACTGGTCATCGGCGGGCAGCTGTTCCGGGGCGCCCGCGGCTTCGCGGGCGAACTCGGCCACCTGCCCGTCCACCCGGAGGGCGCCCCTTGCGCCTGCGGGGCACGCGGCTGCCTGGAGCAGTACGCGGGCGAGGCGGCCGTCCTGCGGGAGGCCGGGCTGGGACCCGTCGGCGATCCGGTGGGCCTGCTGGCCGAGCGGGCAGCCGCCGGGGACGCGGCCACCCTGCGCGCCCTGGACCGCGCAGGACGGGCCCTGGGCCTCGCCCTGACCTCGGCGGTGAACCTGATCGACCCGGACGGCCTCGTTCTGGGCGGCGCCTACGCCGAACTCGCCGACTGGCTCCTCCCGGCGGTACGCGCCGAACTTGCCGCCCGGGTCACCGTCCGGCCCTGGAACCCGGAGGCGGTGCGCCCCTCGGCCCTGGGGCGCCGTGGACCGGTGCTGGGCGCGGCATGGTCGACCGTCCGGCAGATCATCGCCGATCCCGCTCGCCTGCCGGCGCGCTAGGTTCGCCGGGCAGAGCGACCGGATCGTCGCCGATCCCGGCCCGTCTCGTGCCGGTGGGCCGGCCCGTGCTTGAGGACGGGTGCCGTGCGCCAGTACGTCGGGTGTTCGCCGCGGAGTGGTCCACCCCGACGACAAGGCGCGCTCCGGCGACGCGGGCCAGCGCTTCGCCGCCGGACAGATCCTGGTCTTCAACGGCGACATGCCCGCCTGGTACGGCAAGGCCGCCGAACAGGCCCAGTCCAACCCGGCCTTCCAGATCGAGGGCATGGACATGTACGGCCACCTGGTCCGGGTAGATCGCGACCACCGACACGTCCTCGGGCACGGCGCGGCCCTGCCGGCGCAGCAGGGCGAGCAGCGGCTCGACCGCCTGCTCGTTCTGTACGACGAACCCGGAGATGCCCGGGCGCTCTTCGAGGATGCGGGCGAGAGTGACGGCCATCGCGTCGTAGCCGCCCCCGCACGGCCGGTGCAGCATCCTGATGTCCAACTCCCGGGCCCGGGAGCGGAGTCCGTCGAGGGTGCGCTCGGCGAAGCCGGTGTGCCGTTCGTGGACCGCGGGGGCTTCGCCGATGACGGCGATGTCCGCGGTGGCCGAGCGTCGCCAGGTGCTCGATGCACAACGCGCCGGTGGCCTTGAAGTCGAGGTCGACGCAGGTCAGCCCTGAGGTGTCGGCGGGCAGTCCGATCAGGACGGACGGCAGGTCGGTGCCGCGCAGCAGCGGCAGGCGCTCGTCGTCGAGTTCGACGTCCCTACTCCTCTGCAACAGAGCTGGACCGTCGAGCGGCCCGCCGCACCGGCGTCATGGTGCGGC
>NZ_JBEXPT010000148.1:0-14660 GCF_040612195.1 Streptomyces sp. NPDC006450
GCGGGCCTGCGCCACGCGGCCGAGACGGCCACCGCCGCGGCCGGGCTGCCGGCCCGGCCCTGGTACGACGCCCGTCGCCTCGACATCGACCTGCTCCTGTGGCGCCTTCGCGAACACCCCGACCTGGCGGCCTTCGTGGACCGCGCGATCGGCGCCCTGCGCGTCCATGACACCCAGTCCCGCCCGCCGCTCCTGCCCACCCTGGAGACGTACCTGGCCCACGCGGGCCGCAAGGCGGAGACCGCGCGCGAGCTCCACCTCAACCGCCAGACCCTCTACAACCGCCTGGCCCGCATCTCGGAGCTCCTGGGCGCGGACCTGGACGACCCGGAAACGGTCCTCTCCCTGAGCCTGGCCCTCCGCGCCCGCCGCCACACCGTTCCTTCCTGACGCGCCGGCCCCGCACGTGCAGGACCAGGCCGGCCGGAATCCGGCCCCGCCGGCGTTTGACGCGCGGGGTCCGGAACGGCCCCAGGGTCTTGGCGGGCCCGGGCAGTGCCCGGGGAACGGCGAAGGGCGGGTGGGGGACTTCGCCCCGCGCAGCGGCGCACCCGCATCCGCACCCGCAGCCGGGTCGCGTCGCGCCCGCTGCAGCACAGGGCGGCAAGCCCCGCCCCCGCCCGAGCGGGCTAGCGTCGGCGCGAGGTCAGTTCGTCGTACACCGACAGGACCTGAGCCACCGTGTCGTCCTCCGACGGCCACGTCAGCGCCTGGGCCCGCCCGGCCTCCGCCAGCGCCCCCCGCCGCGCGGGATCGGCCAACAGCCCGGCCACGGCACCGGCCAGCGCCCCCGCCTCTCCGTAAGGCACCAGCACGCCCGCCGAACCCACGAGCTCCGGCACACCGCCCACCGCCGTCGCCACCAGCGGCACGCCCATCCGCAGAGCCTCCTGCGCGAGCGGCGACCGCGCCTCCCACCGGCTCGGCAGCACCGCGACATCGGCCGCCGCCAGCAACCGCGCGGCGTCCCGGCGCCGCCCGAGCAGCCGTACCGGCAGCCGCTCCGCCTCGATGCGCCGCGCGAGCTCCGCCCGCATGGGACCCTCGCCCGCGATCACCAGCAGCGGCATCGGGTCCAGCGTCCGCCACTCACGCGCCGCGTCCAGCAGTACGGAGTACCCGCGCCGCGGCACCAGACTCCCGACCGCGATCAGCAACGGCCGCTCGACCGCGCCGAGTTCCGCCCGCACCTTCCCCGGGTCCGGAGCGTCCGGGGCACCGGACGGCCCGGAGGCCCCCGAAGGCACCGCCACCGCAGCCAGCCGCGCGTCCCGCGCCCCCCGCAACCGGGCCAGGTCCACCTGCGCCGAGGAGGCGCCGAGGACGATCGCCGCGGCCCGCGCGACGTGCCGTTCCAGCAGCAGGCCCAGGCGGCCGCTGCCGGGGCCGCCGCCGTGCCAGCTCACGACCAGCGGGACCCGCCGCCCGCGCAGGGCCAGCGCCGCGCGCATGCCGGCCCGTACGCCGTGCGCGTGCACCACGTCGGCCTCCACGCAGGCGGCCCGCAGCGCGCTCACCGCGTCGGGGGTGAACCGGGCGCCGGCGCCGGTGAAGTCGTACTCCCCCTCGGCCTCCACGGGCGCGCACACGGTGACCCGTACGCCGCGTGCGGCGAGCCCGGTGGCCAGCGACCGCACGTGCGCACCGCCGCTCGGGCCGCCGAGTACTTGGACGGTGCGAAGGACGGGGACCGGGACCGGGGAGCTGCTCACGGGCCGAAGCTCCAGGGTGAGGGAGGGAGGAAGGCAAGGACGTCGCCCAGAATGCCAGTCCGCACGCGCGTTCCGGGACCATACGGGTGCGGATCCCGTGGGAGTTACCGCCCGGGCCCCCCGATCCTCACCCACACGGGCTAGCCGTGCGTCAGCCCGATGACCTTCATGACAATGAAAATCCCTACTCCGGATCCCGGGCAGCCGCGAGCAGCTCCTCCGCGTGCGCCCGCGCCGACGCCGAGTCCTCGTGGCCGGCCAGCATCCGCGACAGCTCGCGGATCCGGGCCTCGCCCTCCAGGACGGTGACGCCACTGCGGGTCACGGACCCGTCGTTGGTCTTCTCGACCAGCAGTTGCCGGTCCGCGAAGGCGGCCACCTGCGGCAGGTGCGTGACGACGACGACCTGAGCCGACTTGGCCAGCTTCGCGAGCCGCCGTCCGACCTCCACGGCCGCCTTGCCGCCGACGCCCGCGTCGACCTCGTCGAAGAGGTACGTGGGCACCGGGTCGGAGCCCGCGAAGACGACCTCGACGGCGAGCATCACCCGGGACAGTTCACCGCCCGAGGCGCCCTTGGCGATCGGCCGCGGCTGGGCACCGGGGTGCGGGGCCAGCAGCAGTTCGACCTCGTCGACGCCCGAGGGCCCGTACGCGACGAGCCGGCCGCCGACCTCGACCCCGTCGGGGTCCTCGGTCTGCCGGACGTCGATGGTGACCCGCGCGTGCGGCATCGCCAGGGAGGCCAGCTCCTCGGTGACGGCGGACGCGAAGCGGGTCGCCGCTTCGCCCCGCGCGTCGGTCAGCGCCTGGGCCAGTGCGGAGAGTTCGAGCCGCAGGCCGTCGCGCTCGGCGGTCAGCTCGTCGATGCGCTCGTCGTCGCCGTCCAGCTCCAGCAGCCGTACCGAACCCCGTTCGGCCCACTCCAGGACGGAGTCCACGCCGTTATCGGCGGATCCGTACTTCCGGATCAGCTGGGTCAGCGCCGCCCGCCGCTCCTCCACGGCCGCCAGCCGCAGCGGATCGGCGTCCAGATCGTCCGCGTACCCGGCGAGTTCCCCGGCCACGTCCCCGAGCAGGATGCCCAGTTCCCCGATCCGTTCGGCGAGCGCGCCGAGCGCCGGGTCGTGGGAACGTACGGATTCCAGTGCGCGGTGCGCCCCGGCGACGAGCGCGCCCGCGTCGACGCCCTCCGGGTCCTCGACGTTGCCGGCGAGGGCCGCGTGCGCGACCTGGGCGGCCGAGGACAGGGATTCGGCGTGCCCGAGGCGCTCCGCCTCCGCCGCCAGCTCGGTGTCCTCACCCGAGAGCGGTTCCACGGCGGCGATCTCGTCGAGCCCGAAGCGCAGCAGATCGGCCTCCTGGGCGCGCTCCCGGGCCCGGGTGGTGATCTCCTCCAGCTCTCCCGCGACGGCGCGCAGCCTGCGGTGGGCTGCGGCGTACTTCTCCAGCGGGACGGCGACGGCGTCGCCCGCGTACCGGTCGAGGGCCTGGCGCTGCCGGGCGGGCCGGAGCAGTCCCTGCTGGTCGGTCTGGCCGTGGACGGCGACGAGGTCGTCGGCGAGTTCGGCGAGCAGCCCGACGGGCACGGAGCGGCCGCCGACGTGGGCGCGCGAGCGGCCCTCGGCGGAAACGGTCCGGCTGATCAGCAGTGCACCGTCGTCGAGCTCGGCGCCGGCCTCCTCGGCGCGCAGCGCCGCGGGAGCGTCCGGGCGCATGACGATGCGCCCTTCGACGACCGCCGCCTTGGCCCCGATCCGCACCAGGGCGGGGTCGGCGCGTCCGCCGAGCAACAGCCCGAGGCTGGTGACGACCATGGTCTTGCCCGCGCCGGTCTCGCCGGTCACCGCGGTGAAACCGGGTGACAGCTCGACCACAGCGTCGTCGATGACCCCGAGCGACCGTATCCGCATCTCCTCAAGCACGGGACGACGATACCGAGGTTTCATGGGTGCCATGTGACGTCACCCGCCCGAACCGATTCGAACAATCATGCTATTTACGTACGCGCGGTGCACAGAACCCGCCAGAACCCTTGCGGCGCCGGTACTGCGCCCGCGCCCGCCCCCCTACGGGACTAGTGCGGGGCCCCGCGCCATCCCGACACGGGCAGCGCGAACTTCGCGACGAGCCGGTCCGTGAACGACGCGTGGTGCAGCCGGGCGAGCCGCACCGGCACCGCCCCCCGCCGGACCTCCACACGGGCCCCGGACGGCAGCTCCACCGTCCGCCGCCCGTCGCACCACAGCACCCCGTGCGGAGTCCCGGTCTGCACCTCCACGGCCAGGACCGAGTCCGGCGAGGTCACCAACGGCTTCGCGAACAGCGCGTGCGCGCTGATCGGCACCATCAGCAGCGCCTCCACCTCCGGCCAGACCACCGGTCCGCCGGCCGAGAAGGCGTACGCCGTCGAGCCCGTCGGCGTCGCGCAGACGATCCCGTCGCAGCCGAAGCCGGACACCGGGCGCCCGTCGATCTCCAGGACCACCTCCAGCATCCGCTCCGGGGACACCTTCTGGACGGCCGCCTCGTTCAGCGCCCAGTCCCGGTGCACCACGTCCCCGTTGGTGCGCACGATCACATCGAGGGTCATCCGCTCCTCGACCTCGTAGTCCCGCGTCACGACCCGGGCCACGACCTTGTCCAGGTCGTCCCGCTCCGCCTCCGCGAGGAAGCCCACCCGGCCCAGGTTGACGCCGAGCATCGGCACTCCCGAGCCGCGTGCGAACTCCGCTCCGCGCAGCAGCGTCCCGTCGCCCCCCAGCACGATCAGCAGCTCGCACCCGTCGAGCACCTCCGGGGTGCACTCGGACTCCGCCACCAGCTCCACCTCGGGCGGCAGCGGCAGGTCCACCGCCTCGTGCCGCAGCACCCGTACGCCCAGACCGCTGCGCAGCAGACCCTGCACCACCAGCTCGGCGCTGCGGATGGCCGCGGGCCGCCCGGTGTGCGCGAGCAGGAAGACGGTCCGCTTCCCCGGTTCCCCTGACTTCCCCGACTGTGCCGGGTCCCCCGAAAGATCAGTCACTGCGGCCCCTCCGCCACTGCACGGTCAACATCCGCCGGGTCGAGTGCCGGTGCCCCCGCCCGCAGCCACAGAAAATACTCGACGTTGCCCGAGGGGCCCGGAAGCGGGCTCGCGGTCACCCCGAGCACGCCCAGGCCCAGCTTCCACGCCTGCGCCGCGACGTCACGCACGGCCTCGGCGCGCAGCTCCGTACTGCGCACCACGCCACCGCTGCCGAGCCGGTCCTTGCCGACCTCGAACTGCGGCTTGACCATCAGCACCAGATCCGCGTCCGGCGCGCAGCAGCGTACGAGCGCGGGCAGCACCAGCCCGATGGAGATGAAGGACAGATCACCGACGACCAGGTCCACGGGCACCCCGTCGATCAGCTCCACCGTCAGCTCGCGCACGTTGGTGCGGTCCTTCACGGTGACCCGGTCATCGCTCTGCAGGGACCAGGCGAGCTGCCCGTACCCGACGTCGACGGCCATCACGTGGTCCACCCCGGCGCGCAGCAGCACGTCGGTGAATCCACCGGTCGAGGCGCCCGCGTCGAGCGCCCGGCGGCCCTCCACGCGCAGCCCCTGGGGCTGGAAGGCCGCGAGCGCCCCCGCCAGCTTGTGGCCGCCCCGGGAGACGTAGTCGGGGTCGCTGTCGTCCTTGAGGACGACGAGGGCCGCGCTGGTCTCGACCTGGGTGGCCGGCTTCGTCGCCGTGTTGCCGCCCACGGTCACCCGGCCGGCGGCGATCAGCTGCGCGGCGTGCTCGCGCGAGCGGGCCATGCTGCGGCGTACCAGTTCGGCGTCCAGGCGGCGGCGTGCCACTCCTGCCACGATCGGTTCAGCTCCTGTTTTCGTGCGGACGGGGGCCTTCGGTCGCGTCCAGCGCGGTCAGCGCGGAGCGCAGCCCCCTGTGCACATCCTCGTACACCTCGACGTGTCCGTCCGCCGGGAGGTGGTCCACGTCGGCCAGCCGCTCCAGGGCGGCATCCACTGCGGCGTGCCCGGTGGGGGTGCGGACGACGCCCAGCGCGACCGGCCCGGCGGGCGCGGTCGGGGCTTCGTCCGGCTCCTGGGCGGCGGCGGGCACTTCTTCGCTCATGCCCCGACGCTACCGCGTAGGGCACCCGCGGCCGCGCACGGCTCTGCGGTACGGTCGGGATCACGATGGCTACGATCGAGGAGTGCCGTGCGGCACTCGACCAACTCTCAGACAACCTGGCGCGGGCCGAAGGCGACGTGCGCGGTGCGACCGCGCTC
The DNA here is from genome assembly GCF_040612195.1 of Streptomyces sp. NPDC006450. NCBI lineage: Bacteria > Bacillati > Actinomycetota > Actinomycetes > Kitasatosporales > Streptomycetaceae > Streptomyces > Streptomyces sp. NPDC006450. The sequence continues at coordinate 5,978 of NZ_JBEXPT010000148.1, forward strand.
GACCGCTCGCTGAGCTGCCACATCACCGACCTGGACCGGACCTTCACGGGCCGCCTCGACGGAGGCCGGATCCGCGTGGACGCGGTGGCACCCGGCCCGCCGTCCGCGAAGGCCGAGATCCGGCTCGCGATGACCGGCGACGACCTCGTCGCCCTGGTCGCCGGCGACCTGAAGTTCCCCAAGGCCTGGGCCTCGGGCCGCATCCGCCTGGAGGCCGGCTTCCGCGATCTCCTCCGCCTCAAGAGCCTGCTCTAACCACCTTCGGCCTCGCCGGCGTCCGAGGCGCGGGGGCCGGGGCGGAGCCCCGTGCCTTGAGCCGCACGCGGCAGACCGGGCCCCGCCGACTCCGGCCCCGCCGCGTTCGAGGAGGGGCCGGGAGCCGGCCCTCGGCGGCGGCGCCGCACTCGCCCCTAGCCGGCGCGAGCCACCCGCGCCGCGGGTATCACCAGCGGCGTCCCCGTCTCCGGGTCCGAAATGACCTGGCACCGCAGCCCGAACACCCGCTCCACCAGCTCCGCCGTGACCACCTCGGCCGGCGGTCCCTGCGCCACGATCTTCCCGTCGCGCATCGCGATCAGGTGAGTCGCGTAGCGCGCCGCGTGGTTCAGATCGTGCAGCACCGCGACGAGCGTCCGCCCCTGCTCCTCGTGCAGTTCCGCGCAGAGGTTCAGCACCTCGATCTGGTGCTGGATGTCCAGGTAGGTCGTCGGCTCGTCCAGCAGCAGCAGCGGCGTCTGCTGCGCCAGAGCCATCGCGATCCACACCCGCTGGCGCTGCCCGCCCGACAGCTCGTCCACCGCCCGGTCCGCGAGTTCGGCGACCCCGGTGGAGGCCATCGACTCGTTCACGATCCGCTCGTCGTCCGCCGACCACTGCCGCAGCAGCCCCTGGTGCGGGTAGCGGCCCCGCGAGACCAGGTCCGACACCGTGATCCCGTCCGGGGCGATCGAGGACTGCGGCAGCAGACCCAGCGTCCTGGCCACCTTCTTCGCCGGCATCGATCCGATGGCCTGACCGTCCAGCAGCACCCGCCCCGCCGTCGGCTTCAGCATCCGCGACAGCGCCCGCAGCAGGGTGGACTTGCCGCAGGCGTTGGGGCCGACGATCACGGTGAAGGAGTGGTCGGGGATCTCCACCGACAGGTTCTCGGCGATGACCCGCTGGTCGTAGCCGAGGGTCACGTTCTCCGCGGTCAGCCGCTGCACTTGCCTGCTCCTCTGGTTGCTCATGCCCCTCTGGTCCCTCTGGTCCCTCATATGCGGCCTGCCTTGCGCTCGGTGACGAGCAGCCCGAGCAGGTAGCAGCCGCCGACCAGGCCCGTCACCACTCCCACCGGCAACTGGTCGGCACCGAAGGCCCGCTGTGAGGCCCAGTCGGACACCAACAGCAGGAGGGCGCCCATCAGCGCACCGGTCAGCAGACTCGCCCCGGGCGAGCGGGTCAGCCGGCGCGCGAGCTGCGGCGCCGCCAGCGCGACGAAACTGATCGGCCCGGCCGCGGCGCTGGCCGCGGTGGTGAGCAGGATCGCCGCCCCCATCAGCAGCAGCCGGGTCCGCTCCACCCGCACCCCGACGGCGTACGCCGCGTCGTCGCCCATCTCGATCATCCGCAGGGCCCGGCTCTGGCCGAGGACCAGCGGGAACAGCACCGCGCACGTCGCCAGCAGCGGCCAGACCTGCGCCCAGTCCCGGCCGGCCAGCGAGCCGGTCAGCCAGACCATCGCCCGGGTGGCCTCGACGAGCTGCGCCTTCGTCAGCAGGTACTGGATGACGGCCATCAGCATCGCGGAGGCGCCGATGCCGACGAGGACCAGCCGGTAGCCGTGGATGCCCTGCTTGTACGCGAGCAGGTACACGGCCGTTCCGGCCGCCAGCCCGCCCACGAGGGCCCCGACGGCCACCTCGCCGGCGCCGCCGTGGAACAGCACGATGACCAGCAGCGCGCCGACGGCCGACCCGTAGCCGAAGCCGAGGAGGTCCGGCGAGCCGAGCGGGTTGCGCGAGACGGACTGGAAGACGGCGCCGGCCATACCGAGGGCGGCGCCCACCAGGACGGCGACCAGGACCCGCGGCAGCCGCAGGTCGTTGACGATGAACTCGTGCGCGGGCGTGCCGTTGCCCAGCAGCGTCTGTACGACGTCCCGGGGAGCGATGTCGAAGTCGCCGGTGCCGATGAGCAGGACGGCCATCGCCAGGACGAGCACCAGGAGCAGCGCCCCCACGCCCAGCGCGCGCCACTCCACGCGCAGCGACATCCCGCCGGGCAGGCGCACCGGCCGGGGCCCGGTCCGGGCCCCGCGCGCCTTGACGGGTGCGTCGGTCACTGTCACAGCTGGGCCATCCTCTTGCGCCGGACGAGGTAGATGAAGACGGGTCCGCCGATGAGCGCGGTCACGATGCCGACCTGGAGTTCGGCGGGCCGGGTGACGACCCGGCCGATGACGTCGGCGCCGAGCAGCAGGACGGGCGAGAGCACCGCCGAGTACGCGAGCACCCAGCGCATGTCCGGGCCCGTGAAGAACCGTACGAGGTGCGGGACCATCAGGCCGACGAAGACGATCGGCCCGCAGGCGGCGGTCGCGGCCCCGCACAGCAGGGTGATGGCGGTCATCGCGCCGATCCGGGTCCGCGTCAGGTGCGCACCGAGCGCCCGGGCGGTGTCGTCGCCCATCGCCATGGCGTTGAGCGGTCGGCCCAGGCTGAGCGCGAGGACGGCGCCGACCAGCAGGAAGGGCGCCACTTGCCGGACGGTCTCCATGTTCGCGGAGGCGAGCGAACCCACCGTCCAGAAGCGGAGCTTGTCCAGCGCCTTGCTGTCCATCAGCTGCACGGCGTTGATGTACCCGACGAGGGCCGCGCTGGCCGCCGTACCGGCGAGGGCCAGGCGCACGGGCGTGGCGCTGCGGCTGCCGCCGAGCACGTACACGACCACGGAGACGACGGCGGCGCCCAGGAAGGCCCACCACACGAACTCGCGCAGCGAGGAAGCCCCGAAGAAGCTGATGGCCGATACGACGGCGGCCGCGGCCCCGGCGTTGATGCCGAGGATCCCCGGTTCGGCCAGCGGGTTGCGGGTCAGGGCCTGCATCACCGCGCCGGACAGTCCGAGGCCGAGGCCGACGAGCACGCCGAGGAGGGTGCGCGGGATCCGCAGGTCCCGCACGACGACGTCGGAGGTCGTCCCCGAGTAGTGGAACAGGCCGTGCCAGACCTCGTGGAGGGGTATCTGCTTGGCGCCGACGGCGATGCTCGCCACCACGATCAGCGCGAGCACGCCGGAGGCGGCGAGCAGACCGGCGGCTCGCGCACCGTGGCGGGCGCGGGTGGCGGCGGCAGGCGCCGCGCTCGGTTCGGGGGGACTCTCGACCAACACGCAGGTTAGGCTAACCTACCCTCCACCCCGTTCGGCTCCCCCGAACAGCCCTCCGACCAGGACCTCGGTCCCTACAGCCCGAGCCTGGCCAGCGCCTTGCCCGCGTCCAGCCCGCACGAGCCGTCCCCCGCCTGGGTCCAGGCCGCCGCGCACAGCGCCCGCAACCCGTCGAGCGCATCGTTCGCGGTGCCGGCGCCGGAGGGTCCGGCTTCCTCACCCCGCGGCTCCCCCCGCAGCTCCAGTACGCCGTCCAGCGCCTCCGCCGTCCAGCTCCCGCAGCGGAACCCGCCCCCTTCGGCCGCCACCACCTCCGGCTGCCCGGTCAGCAGCCCGCGCAGGTCCCGGTCCACGTACGTCGGCCGGTACTTCGGCTCGGCCCGCAGCAGCTGCGCCGCGTCCGTCACGCCGGTCAGCACGAGCAGCGAGTCCACGTCCCCGTTGAAGGCGCCCTCGATATCGGTGTCCAGCCGGTCCCCCACCACGAGCGGCCGCTTCGCCCCGGTCCGCAGCACGGTCTCGCGGTGCATCGGGGGCAGCGGCTTGCCCGCCACCTGAGGCTCCGCGCCCGTCGCGATCCGTACGACCTCCACGGCAGCCCCGTTGCCCGGCGCGATCCCCCGCGTCCCGGGAATCGTCAGATCGGTGTTCGAGGCGAACCACGGCACGCCCCGGTTGATCGCGTACGAGGCCTCCGCGAACCGCCCCCACGGCAGATCGGGCCCCCCGTACCCCTGGACCACCGCGGCGAGTCCGTCCTCCTCGGCGGAGTCCACCGGCACCAGCCCGCGTTCGCGCAGCGCGACCCGCAGCCCCTCGCCACCGATCACCAGCACCTTCGCCCCGGGCTCCACCTGCCCGGCGATGAGGCGGGCCACCGCCTGCGCGGAGGTGATGACCTCGCCGGCCTCCGTCGGGATCCCCAGCTCGCTCAGGTGCTCGGCGACCGCGTCCGGGGTGCGCAGCGCGTTGTTCGTCACGTACGCCAGGTGCATCCCGTCGGCCCGCGCCGCGGCGAGCGAGTCCACGGCGTGCGCAATAGCCTCCCCGCCCGCGTACACCACGCCGTCGAGGTCCAGCAGGGCCGTGTCGTACGCCTGGTGCAGACTCCGCTCACTGCCCGCGGGAAGGGTCCTGCTCTGCCGGGTCATTGTGGTGGCTCCTTCCGGGCCCCTCCCAGCGGTAGCTGGGGGAGATCGATCTTGTCCGGTTTCCGTACTGCCCCGATCATCCCGCATGCCGAGACGGGTCTTACGATTCACCAATGACCACATCTGGCACCGCGGACCATGGACTGCGCCTGATCCCGTTCCATGGCCTGCGCTATGTCCCCGAGCGCGTCGGCAGTCTGGCCGCCGTGACCTCGCCGCCGTACGACGTGGTCGTACGCCCCGACGGACTCAACCACCTGGAGTCCGCCGACCCCCACAACATCGTCCGCCTGATCCTCCCGCAGGCCGACACCCCCGCCGCCCGCAACCAGCAGGCGGCGCACACGCTGCGCGACTGGCTCGCGGAGGGCATCCTCAGCGCCGACCCGGTACCCGCGCTGTACGTCTACGAGCAGCGCCGGGGCGAGCTGCTCCAGCGCGGGGTCATCGGCGCCCTCGCACTCTCCACGGCCGACGAGGGGATCGTCCTCCCCCACGAGGACGTCATGCCCCACGTGGTCACCGACCGCGCCGGCCTGATGCGCGCCACCTCGGCCAACCTCGAACCGCTCCTCCTGACCTACCTGGGCGACGACCCGGCGGCGGGCGCGGCAGCGGTCGTCGAGCGCACCGCCCACTCCACCCCGCTGTTCTCCACCACCACGGAGGACGGCTTCCAGCACCGGCTGTGGGCCATCACGGACCCCGCCGTCCTGGCGGCGATCACCGCCGACCTGGGCGACCGCCAGGCCCTCATCGCCGACGGCCACCACCGCTGGGCGACGTACCTGCGCCTCCAGGAGGAGCACGGCTCCCCCACCCCCTGGGACTTCGGCCTGGTCCTCCTCGTCGACACCGCCCGCTATCCGCTCCAGGTCCGCGCGATCCACCGGCTGCTCCGGCGCCTGTCCCCCGCCGACGCACTGGCCGCCCTCGACGGCCGCTTCCGGGTCCGCACCGTAGACGGCCCGCTGCCGACCGCCATGGCGGCCCTGGCGGAGGCGGCGGAGCTCGGCAACGCCTTCCTGCTCACCGGGGACGGCACCTTCCACCTGGTCACCGACCCCGAGCCGGCCCTGATCGAGCGCACCGTCCGCAGCGACCGCCCCGAGGCCTGGCGCCGTCTGGACGCCACGGTCCTCCACGCGACCCTGCTGGACACCCTCTGGGCCGTTCCCGACGCCCCCGAGCAGATCTCGTACATCCACGACACCGAGGCCACCGTCGAGATGGCGGAGCGCCTCGGCGGCACGGCCGTCCTGCTGCACCCCGTACGCGAGTCGGTCGTACGAGAACTGGCCCGCCAGGGCGTGACGATGCCCCGCAAGTCCACCTCGTTCGGCCCGAAGCCGGCCACCGGCCTGGTCCTGCGCAGCGTGGACTGACGGACCCCCCGACCAACGAAAAAAGGGCGGTACCCCCTCGGGGGTACCGCCCTTCTCAGCTCACTCAGCCGTCGTCGCGGACTCCGGCATCACGACGGTCGTCACCCTGACGGTCGTCGTCCTCGTCCTCGTCCTCGTCCTCGTCGAGAACGACGATCTCGTCGGTGACGTCCACGTCGGCGTCGACGTCGAGGTCACCCTCGTACTCGTCGTCGTCCTCGTCGTAGTACTCGGCCTGGTCGGAGGCGCGCTCGGCGGCCACGACCTCCGGGTCGTCGTCGTCCTCGTCGTCGAACTCGTCCTCGACGTCCACGTCCGCGTCGACGTCCGCGTCCACGTCCACGTCGTCGGCGGAGGCGTCGACGAACTCGACACCGTCCAGCTCGGCGAGACGGTCGGAGGCGTCCGTGGCCCCGTCCTTGTCGGCCTCGAGGGTCTTGGCGAACCAGTCGCGCGCCTCGTCCTCACGGCCGGCGGCCAGCAGGGCGTCCGCGTAGGCGTACCGCAGACGCGCGGTCCACGGCTGCACGGAGTTGGAGGCCAGCTCCGGGCTCTGCAGGGTCACGATGGCCGCGTCGAGCTGGTCCATGTCCCGGCGGGCTCCGGCCGCGACGAGACGCATCTCGACCTGTCCGGCCTTGTCCAGCTTCTGCACCTCGGGCTCGCCGGCCATGGCCAGCGCCCGCTCCGGACGGCCGAGGCCTCGCTCGCAGTCGGCCATGACGGGCCACAGCTCGACCGAACCGGTCATCCGCTTGGCGGCGCGGAACTCCGCGATGGCCTCGGCGTACTTCTGGTTGGCGTACGCGGCGAAGCCGGCGGCCTCGCGCACGGCGGCGACGCGGGAGGCCAGACGCAGGGCGATGCGCGAGTACGCGTACGCCTGCTCCGGGTCCTCGTCGATCAGCCGGGCCACCATGACCAGGTTCTTGGAGACTTCCTCGGCCAGCCCCTTGGGCAGGCTCAGCAGCTCCTGGCGAACGTCGGAGTCAATCTCGAAACCGGTGACATCGTCGTCGATCGGAAGCCGCTTGACCGGGTCCCGGTCCGCACGGAAGTCACGGTCGCCACCCCGGTCGTCACGACCGCGGAACCCACCACGGTCGCCACCCCGGTCGTCACGACGCGGATACGAGGGACGGTCGCCGCGGTCGTTGCCACGGTAGCCACCACGGTCGTCATCACGACGGGGGTACGAGGGACGGTCGCCACCGGAGGCACGGTCGTCACGACGCGGGTACGACGGGCGGTCGCCGCCACGGTCGTCACGACCGCGGAAGCCACCACGGTCGTCATCACGACGGGGGTAGGACGGACGGTCGCCACCGGAGGGGCGGTCGTCACGGCGCGGGTACGACGGGCGGTCGCCGCCACGGTCGTCGCGGCCGCCGCGGAAGCCACCACGGTCGTCATCACGACGGGGGTAGGACGGACGGTCGCCACCGGAGGGGCGGTCGTCACGGCGCGGGTACGAGGGACGGTCGCCGCGGTCGTTGCCGCGGAAGCCGCCACCGGAGGGACGGTCACCACGGTCGTCGCGGCGGAAGCCGCCACCAGCGGGACGGTCGCCACCACGGTCGTCACGACGCGGGAAGGACGGGCGGTCGCCGCCACGGTCGTCGCGGCCGCCGCGGAAGCCACCACGGTCGTCATCACGACGGGGGTAGGACGGGCGGTCGCCACCGGAGGGGCGGTCGTCACGACGGGGGTACGAGGGACGGTCGCCGCGGTCGTTGCCGCGGAAGCCGCCACCGGAGGGACGGTCACCACGGTCGTCGCGGCGGAAGCCGCCACCGGCGGGACGGTCGCCACCACGGGGGTCACGACGCGGGAAGGACGGGCGGTCGCCGCCACGGTCGTCGCGGCCGCCGCGGAACCCACCACGGTCGTCATCACGCCGCGGGTACGAGGGGCGGTCGCCGCGGTCGTTGCCGCGGAAGCCACCACCGGAGGGACGGTCACCACGGTCATCGCGGCGGAAGCCGCCGCCAGCGGGACGGTCGCCACCACGGTCATCGCGACGCGGGAAGGACGGACGGTCGCCACCGCCGGCCGGACGGCCACCACGGTCATCGCGGCGGAAGCCACCGCCGGAAGGACGGTCGCCACCACCGGAGGGACGGTCGTCGCGACGCGGGTACGACGGACGGTCGCCACCGCCGGCCGGACGGCCACCACGGTCGTCACGGCGGAAGCCACCGCCGGAAGGACGGTCGCCACCACGGTCATCGCGACGGAACGGCGGACGCTCGCCGCCACGGTCGTCACGGCCCCCGCGGTAGCCGCCCCTGTCACCGCCGTCGTTGCGCCGAGGCTCGCGCTCCGGACGATCGTCGGGAGAGTTGGACATGGGTGTGACTCCTGTCTTCGGGGTACCGCTAGTCATTCTCGCGCAACCAACCCATGGCCGCGCTTCGGCGTAAAGATCTGGAAAACAAAAAAGACCCCTGCTCCAGCGTTGAACGCTGGACCAGGGGTCCTTTGAAAAATTGTTCGGCGGTGTCCTACTCTCCCACAGGGTCCCCCCTGCAGTACCATCGGCGCTGAAAGGCTTAGCTTCCGGGTTCGGAATGTAACCGGGCGTTTCCCTAACGCTATGACCACCGAAACCCTAATCGGTTTCGAGCGAACAAGCACACTTTGTAGTTATGTTCTAGCTCTAGAAACCAGCAACAGTTCGTTGCTTCAGAACTAACACAGTGGACGCGAGCAACTGAGGACAAGCCCTCGGCCTATTAGTACCAGTCAGCTCCACCCGTTACCGGGCTTCCACATCTG
>NZ_JBEXPT010000149.1:0-14243 GCF_040612195.1 Streptomyces sp. NPDC006450
CGGCCCCCCCCCGCGCCGGGGGGGGGGGTGTTTGTGCACCGCGGGGGGGGGGGGGGCGGGGGGGCGCCCCGGCCCCCCCCCCCACCCCCCGGTGCGATCACTACTGGTACTGCGGGTGCTGCAGGTACTTCAGGCGGTGCCCGGTCCTACTGGTTGATGCGCTTCGCGATCTCGGCGTCGGCGTCGGCGCCGGCCTTGGCCGCGTCCGTGCCGTTCAGGACCTTGGTCATGAAGTCCTTGACCGGGTTCGGCTCGGTCTCGACGTTCGCCCAGCCCGCGGTCACCGGGGTGATCTTGCCGTTGGCGCCGGCCTTGGCCATGGCCTCGGCGAAGGAGCCCGCCGGCGGGGTGAAGTTCGCGCCCACCTGGTTCGGGAGCAGCGCGCCCTTGGTCTCGGCGGCGTACTTGGTCATCTGGTCCTTGCCTGCGGCGAGGGCCAGCCACTCCTTGGCGAGGTCCTTGTTCTTGGAGCGCTCGGCGATCGCCAGGTTCGAGCCGCCGAGGAACACGGTGCCCGTCTTGTCGGCGGTCTTGCCCGGGATCGGGAAGTAGCCGAAGTCGGCTTCCTTGCCCGCGTCCTTCAGCGCCTTCTCCGCGCCGCCGGCCTCCCAGCCGAGACCGATCCAGGACGAGACGCCGCCCTTGGGAACGATGTCGGTGGACTGCTGCGGGGTCGCCTCGTCCTTGTCCTTCGGGGCGGTGGAGAAGGACTGGAGCTTCTTGTAGAAGTCCATCGCGGAGGCGGCCTGCGGGGTGGCGAGGCCACCCTTCCACTTGGCGCCGTCCTTGACGGCGAGGTCGCCGCCCTCGTCCCAGATGAAGCCCGCGAGGACGTACCAGCTCTGGCCGGGCAGGTAGATCGGCTGCGAGGCCGGGTCGGCCGCCTTCAGCTTCTCCAGACCGGCGACCCATTCGTCGCGGGTGGTCGGCGGGGTGACGCCGGCCTTCGCGTAGGCCTTCTTGTCATAGATGACGACGCGGTTGGCCGCGTACCACGGAGCGGAGTAGAGCTTGCCGTCCATCTCGGCCGAAGCCAGCATGCCCTTCGCCCAGGCGTCCGCGCCGAGCTTCGCCTTGTCCTTGGTCAGGTCGGCGAGGCCACCGGTGACCGCGTAACCCGCGGTCTGGGTGTTGCCGAGCTCCAGGACGTCCGGCGGGGTGTTCTCGGAGAGGGCCGTCGTGACCTTCTCCTGAATGCCCTTCCACTGCTGCGTTTCGACCTTGACCGTGACACCCGGGTGCTTGGCCGAGAACTCCGCGTTGACCGCGTCGATCCATGCCTTCGGTGCGGAGCCGTCCATCACCCAGACGGTGATCTCCTTGGCGCCACCCGCGTCGGCCTTCGCCTTGTCGTCGCCGCCGTTGCCGCACGCCGCGACTCCGACCATCATGCCCGCGACACTGACCGCCGCGATGAGCTTGCGCTTCACGCCACCCTCCTCAGGGATGCTGCCTGCAACTTCCCTTGCCCGCCGCGGTGACTCAAAAAGCACCAAGTACTGCCCGTGGGGCCGGGATCCGATCCATATTGGTGTAGACCAGTAGCTGGAGCTTGGCCTAGACCTTTAGGGGTGTCAAGGGTCTAATGAGCGGGTGATCGGTCCGTTATCGGACCGACACCTGGGGGAGGGAGGAGGCCTGCCCTCCCTCCCGTGTCACGATGTGACCGCACATATCGGAGGAGCCGGTGACGGCAACGAAACTGGAGTCGGGAAGGCGGGCGGCGATGGCCACCGAAGGGGCGATCACGGAGCCGGACAGCGGGGCGGCCACCCGCACGGCACGCGTGCCCAAGTACTACCGGCTCAAGCGCCACTTGCTCGATATGACCGAAACCCTTCCACCCGGCACGCCGGTGCCGCCCGAGCGCACGCTCGCGGCCGAGTTCGACACCTCCCGCACCACGGTGCGACAGGCTCTTCAGGAGCTCGTCGTCGAGGGCCGACTGGAGCGGATCCAGGGCAAGGGAACCTTCGTCGCCAAGCCGAAGGTCTCCCAGCCCCTCCAACTCTCCTCGTACACCGAGGACATGAGGGCGCAGGGCCTGGAACCCACCTCCCAGCTACTGGACATCGGCTACGTTACGGCCGACGACACCCTCGCCGGCCTCCTCAAGATCGCCACCGGTGGCCGGGTCCTGCGCATCGAACGCCTCCGCCTGGCCAGCGGAGAGCCGATGGCCATCGAGACCACGCACCTGTCGGCCAAGCGCTTCCCCGCGCTGCGCCGTTCGCTGGTCAAGTACACCTCCCTCTACACCGCCCTCGCCGAGGTGTACGACGTGCGCCTCGCCGAAGCGGAGGAGACCATCGAGACCTCGCTGGCCACCCCGCGGGAGGCCGGGCTGCTCGGCACCGACGTCGGGCTGCCGATGCTGCTGCTTTCCCGCCATTCGCTGGACACCGACGGGGAGCCCGTCGAGTGGGTGCGTTCCGTTTACCGCGGCGATCGTTACAAGTTCGTCGCCCGACTCCAGCGCCCCGTCGTCTGATTCGTAGTTGACTCTCGTTCCGCTATGCGGACGGGGGCTTACATCCAGCGGTCGAGCCCCCGTAGATTCCCTGCGCTTACGCAGATGATCGACGAGGGGACGACGGATCATGACGGAACCAGGACCGGAAGCAACACGGCCCGACGGCACGCAGCCGGAAGCGACACGGGCGGTACGGGACGCGGCGAGTCCGGGCATCACGCCGGGCTCGCCTTCTCCATCAGGGGGCATGTCCCCCAAGGCCGTGGCCGTATGGGTGCTCGTCGGGCTCGTCGGGGCCATCGGCTGGGGCGTGCTGGCCCTCTCGCGCGGCGAGGAGATCTCGGCCGCCTGGCTGCTCGCCGCGGCCCTGGGTTCGTACGCGATCGGCTACCGCTTCTACGCACGCTTCATCGCGAACCGCGTCCTGAAGGTGGACAAGACCCGCGCCACCCCTGCCGAACGCCTTGACAACGGTGTCGACTTCCACCCGACCGACCGGCGGGTGCTTTTCGGCCATCACTTCGCCGCCATCGCCGGCGCCGGACCGCTCGTGGGTCCCGTCCTCGCCTCACAGATGGGCTACCTGCCCGGCACCATCTGGATCGTCGTGGGCGTGATCTTCGCGGGCGCCGTCCAGGACATGGTCACGCTCTTCTTCTCCACCCGGCGCAACGGCCGTTCGCTCGGCCAGATGGCCCGGGACGAGATCGGCCCGGTCGGCGGCGCCGCCGCCCTGGTCGGCGTCTTCGCCATCATGATCATCCTGCTGGCCGTGCTGGCCCTGGTCATCGTCAACGCGCTGGCGCACTCCCCGTGGGGCGTCTTCTCCATCGGCATGACCATCCCGATCGCCCTCTTCATGGGCTTCTACCTGCGCGTCCTGCGCCCGGGCAAGGTCACCGAGGTCTCCGTCATCGGTGTCGCGCTGCTGCTGCTCGCCATCGTCGCGGGCGGCTGGGTCGCCGAGTCCTCCCTGGCGGACACCTTCACCCTGGAGAAGGAGACGCTGGTCATCTGGATGGTCGCCTACGGCTTCGTGGCGTCCGTCCTGCCGGTGTGGATGCTGCTCGCCCCGCGCGACTACCTCTCCACCTTCATGAAGGTGGGCACCATCGGGCTGCTGGCCCTCGGCGTGGTCATCGCCATGCCGACGCTGAAGATGCCCGCGATCACCGACTTCGCCTCGCGCGGCGACGGCCCGGTCTTCGCCGGCTCGATGTTCCCGTTCGTCTTCATCACCATCGCCTGCGGAGCCCTGTCCGGCTTCCACTCCCTGGTCTCCTCGGGCACCACCCCGAAGATGATCCAGAAGGAGACCCAGGTCAGGGTCATCGGCTACGGCGCGATGCTGACCGAGTCCTTCGTCGCCGTCATGGCGATCATCGCGGCCTGCATCATCGATCCGGGCCTGTACTTCGCCATCAACTCCCCCGGCGGGGTCGTCGGCGCCACCGTCGAGACGGCCTCCCAGGCCGTGACGAACTTCGGCTTCGCCATCTCCCCCGAGGCCCTCACCCAGGCCGCGAAGGACGTGGAGGAGACCAGCCTGCTGTCCCGTACGGGCGGCGCGCCGACCTTCGCACTCGGAATGTCGGAGATCTTCTCCGCCGTGATCGGCGGCGCCTCGATGAAGGCGTTCTGGTACCACTTCGCGATCATGTTCGAGGCCCTGTTCATCCTGACGACGGTCGACGCGGGCACCCGCGTGGGCCGCTTCATGCTGCAGGACACCCTCGGCAACGTGCACAAGTCCTTCAAGAACGTCAGCTGGAAGCCGGGCGTCTGGTTCGCCAGCGCGATCGTCGTCGGCGGCTGGGGCTACTTCCTGTGGGTCGGCGTCAAGGACCCGCTGGGCGGCATCAACCAGCTCTTCCCGCTGTTCGGCATCGCGAACCAGCTCCTCGCGGCGGTCGCCCTGGCCGTCTGCACCACCCTGCTGATCAAGTCGGGCCGGCTCAAGTGGGCCTGGGTGACGGGCGTTCCGCTGGCCTGGGACCTCGCCGTCACGCTCACCGCCAGCTACCAGAAGATCTTCTCCGACAACCCGAAGATCGGCTTCTTCGCGCAGCGGGACGTGTACCAGGACGGCATCGACGCCGGCAAGGTCCTCAAGCCCGCCAAGAACATGGACGAGATGCACACCGTGGTCACCAACGCCACGGTGGACGGCGTCCTGTCGGTGTTCTTCGCCCTGCTGATCATCATCGTGCTGGTGGACGCGGCCCGGACCTGTTTCAAGGCCATCCGCAAGCCCGAGTCGGTCACCCTGGTCGAGGTCCCGTGGACCGAGTCGAAGATCGTCGCCCCGGCCGGTCTCATCCCGACCGCCGAGGAGCGCGCGGAGCTCGCGGAGGCCGGCCTCGACTCGGGCGGGGGCCGCACCAAGGACGCCGTGCGAGAACCGGCGTGACGCGCCTGCGCCACGCGCTGGGCCGGGCCCGGTACTTCGTACGGGAGTTCTCGGGCGAGGCGGCCTACGACCGCTACGTCGCCCACGCCCGCTCGCACGACCCCGACGCCGAGGTCCCCTCGCGCCGGGCCTTCGAGCGGGCCCGTACGGACGCCCGCGAGGGCGATCCGCGCGAAGGGTTCCGCTGCTGCTGAACCGCGCCGCCGAACGGCTGCGGCCCGACCGCCGCCGCTGAACCAGTGGGCCGACAAGGGCCGCCGCGCTCCCGCCGTCCCGGCGGGAGCGCGGCGGCCCTTTCCGCGTCCCGTCCGTCCTGTCGCACACTCGGAGCCATGGACATCATCATCAGGACGGCGGCGGTCGCCGAATACGAAGAGCTCGCCGAGATCACCGCACGGGCCTACCTCGACGACGGACTGCTGGACTTCGCCGAGGAGGACCCCTACCTGAGCCGGCTGCGCGACGTCGCCGGCCGGGCCCCCGACGGCGAGGTGCTCGTCGCGGAGTACGAGGGAACGCTGCTCGGCGGTGTGACCTTCGCCCCTCCCGGCAGCCCGCTGTGCGATATCGCGGGCCCCGGCGAGGCGGAGTTCCGGATGCTGGCCGTCTCCCCGGCGGCGCGCGGACGCGGCGCGGGCGAGGCCCTCGTACGGGCCTGCGTGAGCCGCGCCCGGGAGGTGGAGGGCGTGAGCCACCTGGTGCTGTCGACCACGGAGAAGATGCTCGGGGCGCACCGGATCTACGACCGGCTGGGCTTCGTACGGACGCCGGAGCGCGACTGGTACCCCGTTCCGGGCCTGCCCCTGCTCACCTACCGCCTGGAGCTCTAGCGGCGCACCCCCTGCGGGGAGCGACACAACATGTGGGGGCTACCGCAAGCACGGGCCCCCACATGTATGCTCATGCTCGCTGTCGCCGCAGGGGAATCCGGTGAGAATCCGGAACTGTCCCGCAACGGTATGAAATGCACCGACCCGTTCGGTGCGTCACAAGTCCGAGGACCTGTCGACAGTGCGCCCGGCTCGACCGAACCGGGTGCCGACACGTCCGGGCCTCGCGGTTGGGCCGGTGGACGCCACGTGGCGCATGCGCACGGCCCTGCCAGGCACGCGCTCCCCACGTGCGCCCCCTCGCGCCCCGCACCAACGGTGTCCCGGAGCCGAGCGAGGGAGAGCTCCCCCCGTGACCATCGCGCCTTCCGCACCGCGCGCCGCGTCCGACCCGTCCGCCTACACCACCGAGGCCGGGGGTCCTGGGGCCGCACTCCTGCGCACGCTCACCGAGCTGACCGCCGACCTGCCCGACACCGACCCCGGCCGGGTCGCCGCCGCCGCGCTGCGCGGCCGCAGCGCCGCCGCCGACGAGGCGGAGCTCCGTACGCTCGCCACCGAGGCGGCCGCCGGGCTGATCTCCGAGGACCCGGCCTACTCCCGCCTCGCCGCCCGCCTGCTGACGCTGGCCGTGCGCGACGAGGCCGCCGGCCAGGGCGCCACCTCCTTCTCCGGCTCCGTCGAGGTCGGCCACCGCGAGGGGCTGATCGCCGACCGCACCGCAGACTTCGTACGCCTGCACGCGAACCGGCTCGACGCACTGGTCGAACACGCCCTCGTCGAGGGCGCCGACGACCGCTTCGGCTTCTTCGGCCTGCGCACCCTGCACAGCCGCTACCTGCTGCGGCACCCGATCACCCGCCAGGTCATCGAGACCCCGCAGTTCTTCATGCTGCGCGTGGCCTGCGGCCTCGCGCAGACGGGGTCCGATGCGGAAACGGGGTCGGTCCAGGCCGTCGAGGAAGTGGCCTCGCTGTACCGGCTGATGAGCCGCCTCGACTACCTGCCCTCCTCCCCCACCCTCTTCAACTCCGGCACCCGGCACCCGCAGATGTCCTCCTGCTACCTGCTGGACTCCCCGCTGGACGAGCTCGACTCGATCTACGACCGCTACCACCAGATCGCGCGCCTCTCCAAGCACGCCGGCGGCATCGGCCTCTCGTACTCCCGCATCCGCGCCCGCGGTTCACTGATCCGCGGTACGAACGGCCACTCCAACGGCATCGTGCCGTTCCTGAAGACCCTCGACGCCTCCGTCGCCGCCGTGAACCAGGGCGGCCGCCGCAAGGGCGCCGCCGCGGTCTACCTGGAGACCTGGCACGCGGACATCGAGGAGTTCCTGGAGCTCCGCGACAACACCGGTGAGGACCAGCGCCGTACGCACAACCTGAACCTGGCCCACTGGGTGCCGGACGAGTTCATGCGCCGCGTGAACGCCGACGCCGACTGGTCGCTGTTCTCCCCGGCCGACGTCCCCGAGCTGGTCGACCTGTGGGGCGACGCGTTCGACGCCGCCTACCGCAAGGCCGAGGAGTCGGGCCTGGCCCGCAAGAGCATGCCCGCCCGCGACCTGTACGGCCGGATGATGCGCACCCTCGCGCAGACCGGCCAGGGCTGGATGACCTTCAAGGACGCCTCCAACCGCACGGCGAACCAGACCGCCGAGCCGGGCACGGTCGTCCACTCCTCGAACCTGTGCACCGAGATCATCGAGGTCACCAACGACGGCGAGACGGCCGTCTGCAACCTCGGCTCGATCAACCTCGGCGCCTTCGTCGTGGACGGCGAGATCGACTGGGAGCGGATCGACGAGACCGTCCGCACCGCGGTCACCTTCCTCGACCGCGTCGTGGACATCAACTTCTACCCGACCGAGCAGGCCGGCCGCTCCAACGCCCGCTGGCGTCCGGTGGGCCTGGGCGCGATGGGCCTCCAGGACGTCTTCTTCCAGCTGAAGCTGCCCTTCGACTCCCCCGAGGCGAAGGCCCTGTCCACCAAGCTCTCCGAGCGCATCATGCTCGCGGCGTACGAGGCCTCGTGCGACCTGGCCGAGCGCAGCGGCCCGCTCCCCGCGTGGGAGCGGACCCGCACCGCCCGCGGCGTCCTGCACCCCGACCACTACGACGTCGAGCTGAACTGGCCGGAGCGCTGGGACGCGCTGCGCGCCCGGGTCGCGAAGACCGGCATGCGCAACTCCCTGCTCCTCGCGATCGCCCCGACGGCGACCATCGCCTCCATCGCGGGCGTCTACGAGTGCATCGAGCCGCAGGTCTCCAACCTCTTCAAGCGCGAGACCCTGAGCGGGGAGTTCCTCCAGGTCAACGGCTACCTGGTGCAGGAGCTCAAGCGGCTCGGCGTCTGGGACGCCCAGACCCGCGAGGCGCTGCGCGAGTCCTCCGGCTCGGTCCAGGGCTTCGGCTGGATCCCGGCGGAGGTGCGCGAGCTGTACCGCACGGCGTGGGAGATCCCGCAGCGCGGACTGATCGACATGGCGGCGGCCCGTACGCCGTTCCTGGACCAGTCCCAGTCGCTGAACCTGTTCCTGGAGACGCCCACCATCGGCAAGCTCAGCTCGATGTACGCGTACGCCTGGAAGCAGGGCCTGAAGACCACGTACTACCTGCGTTCCCGCCCCGCGACGAAGATCGCCCGCGCCGCCTCCGGCAGCACGGTCCCGGCGGCCGCCACCCCGCTCCCGCAGGCCGTCGACGCCGACGCGCTGGCCTGCTCCCTTGAGAACCCCGAGTCCTGCGAGGCCTGCCAGTAATGAGCTCCACCCACAAGAACCTGCTCGACCCGGGCTTCGAACTGACGCTGCGCCCCATGCGCTACCCGGACTTCTACGAGCGCTACCGGGACGCGATCAAGAACACCTGGACCGTCGAGGAGGTCGACCTCCACTCGGACGTCGCGGACCTCGCGAAGCTGACGCCCGCCGAGCAGCACATGATCGGCCGCCTGGTCGCGTTCTTCGCGACGGGCGACTCGATCGTCTCGAACAACCTCGTGCTGACCCTGTACAAGCACATCAACTCCCCGGAGGCGCGCCTGTACCTGTCGCGCCAGCTCTTCGAGGAGGCCGTGCACGTCCAGTTCTACCTGACGCTGCTCGACACCTACCTGCCCGACCCGGACGACCGCGCGGCCGCCTTCGACGCCGTCGAGGAGATCCCGTCGATCCGCGAGAAGGCGCAGTTCTGCTTCCGCTGGATGGACTCGGTCGAGAAGATCGACCGCCTGGAGACGGCCGCCGACCGGCGCCGCTTCCTGCTGAACCTGATCTGCTTCGCCGCGTGCATCGAGGGCCTGTTCTTCTACGGGGCGTTCGCGTACGTGTACTGGTTCCGCTCGCGCGGCCTGCTGCACGGTCTGGCGACGGGCACCAACTGGGTGTTCCGGGACGAGACCTGCCACATGAACTTCGCGTTCGAGGTCGTGGACACGGTCCGCAAGGAGGAGCCGGAGCTCTTCGACGAAGCCCTCCAGCAGCAGGTCGTCGACATGCTGAAGGAGGCCGTGGAGGCGGAGCTGCAGTTCGGCCGCGACCTCTGCGGTGACGGCCTGCCGGGCATGAACACCGAGTCGATGCGCGAGTACCTGGAGTGCGTCGCGGACCAGCGCCTGGTCCGCCTCGGCTTCCCGCCCGTCTACGGCTCGCAGAACCCGTTCACCTTCATGGAGCTCCAGGGCGTCCAGGAGCTGACGAACTTCTTCGAGCGCCGCCCGTCGGCCTACCAGGTCGCGGTCGAGGGCACGGTCGACCTGGACGAGGACTTCTAGGTCCGACGCGGTCCGCACGGTTGTGCAGCGCCCCCGTCCCCGGGAGAGCGACTCGGTCCGCCGGGTCCGGGGCGGGGGCGCTCCGCCGTGGGCGGCGTCGGGCCGGATCACCGTCCGGGGGCGTGCCGCACGGCCATGCGGAGCGTGCGCGTCCGGGCGGGCCGGTGCTGGTGCCGCGGGGGCCGGTCTGCCTGCCGGGCCGCGCGGATCTGGCGGTCGAGGCGGCGTTCGCGCGCGGTTCCGTAGAGGGCGGGGCCCAGGAGCAGGGCGGCGACGGCGAGGACGACGAGGTAGTCGAGGAGCGTGTTCATGACTCCACTCTCGCCAGGACGGCCGGAACCGGACAGTGGCAGGACTGTCATGGAAGAGCGAATTACTGCCACACTGGAGACATGCTGAAGCCTTCCCCCCTCAACAACGTGGCCGTGGCCGTGGTGAACGGGGTCACCCCCTTCGAGATGGGCATCTTCTGCGAGGTCTTCGGGGTCGACCGCAGCGCCACGGGCCTGCCGACCTACGATTTCGCCGTCTGCGCGATGGAGGACAACCCGATCACCGTGGGCGACGGCCACTACCGCCTCACGCTCCCCCACGGACCCGAGCGGCTGGAGGAGGCGGACCTGATCTGCCTGCCCGCCGACCGCGAGGCCCCCACCCGCATCTACCCGGAGCCGCTCCTGGAGGCCCTGCGGCGGGCCGTGGACCGGGGCGCGCGGGTGCTGAGCGTCTGCAGCGGGGCCTTCATGCTGGGCGCGGCCGGGCTGCTGGACGACCGGCGCTGCACCACGCACTGGATGCACGCCCCGGCCCTGCAACGCCGCTTCCCGCAGGCGAGGGTCGACCCGGACGTGCTCTACGTGGACGAGGGCCAGGTCATCACCTCGGCCGGCACCGCCTCCGGAATCGACGCGTGCCTGCACCTCGTCCGGCAGGAGCAGGGCGCGGAGGTGGCCAACACCATCGCCCGGCGGATGGTCGTACCGCCGCACCGGGACGGCGGGCAGGCGCAGTACATCCAGCGCCCGCTGCCGCGCACCTCCTGCGACACGGTGGGCGAGGTGATCGGCTGGATGGCCCGCCACCTGGAGGAGGAGATCACGGTCGAGCAGCTCGCGGAGCGGGCCCACATGTCCGCGCGGACCTTCGCCCGCCGCTTCCTCCAGGAGACGGGGACCACCCCGTACCAGTGGGTGCTGCGCCAGCGCGTCCTGCTGGCGCAGGAGCTGCTGGAGGCCACCGACGAGACGGTGGACGCGATCGCCGGCCGGTGCGGCTTCGGCACTGCGGCGGCCCTGCGCCACCACTTCCTGCGGACCCTGAACACCACCCCGAACGCCTTCCGGCGCACCTTCCGGGGCCCGGCCGCGGCCTGAGGGCCGACCGGCGGCCGACGGGCGGCCCGCGGGTGTCGCACTCCCGGACCTTGATCATTTTCGATAGGCTTTGGAGGTTCGCACCAAGGTCGGACCAGACAGGGGCTCTCATGACGCGCCGGAGCGACATCGGCTGGGACTAGCGCCCGCCGCTCACGCGAAGGGCGCCCCGCTCCTGACCGGAGCGGGGCGCCCTTCGTCGTCTGTGGGGCGGGGGCTACGCGTTCGGAACGGTCTCGTAGCGGGCGGTGCCCTCTTCCATCTGCCGCAGCGCGTCCTTGCGGTCCCGCTTCGAGAGCCGGTCGATGTACAGGTAGCCGTACAGGTGGTCGGTCTCGTGCTGGAGGCAGCGCGCGAAGTAGCCGGTGCCCCGCACCTTGATCGGGTTGCCCTGCGCGTCCTGGCCGGTCACCTCGGCGTAGTCCGGGCGGGCCAGCGAGGCGTAGGCGGTCGGGACCGACAGGCAGCCCTCGTTGGAGTCGTCCAGGATCCGGGCACCGGCCGGCAGCTCGACGAGCTTGGGGTTGACCACCACGCCCGTGTGCCGGTTGCCGTCGTCGTCCGGGCAGTCGTAGACGAAGACCTTGGCGTCGACGCCGATCTGGTTCGCGGCGAGGCCCACGCCCTCGGCGGCCTTCTGGCTGGCGAACATGTCGTCGATCAGCTGCGCCAGCTCGTCGCCGAACTCGGTGACGTCCTTGCACTCCCGGTGCAGGACCGGGTTGCCGACCACCGTGATGGGGCGGGCGGTGCCGCGCTCGCGGTGGGCGAGCTCGCGCGCCTCACAGTCCTCGGTGTCGACGACGTACCCGTCGTTCACTCCACCGACCTCGACAACGTCGTTCTCCTGCTGCGCCATGTCCGCCGTACGCCTTCCGTAATTCCACCAGTCACCGATGTGCCGGTACAGACTACGGCCCCGGCTCAGCAGACTTCTTCGAGATCCCGCCACTCCCGGCTGTCCGGACTGTCCGCGACCCAGCCGTCGAGCAGCCCGCGCACCAGGCCGGCCGGCGCCGCGATCCCGCACTCCCGCTCGGGCACCCACAGGGAACCGGACCCGGTCGTACGGTGCCCCAGCGGGCCGGGGTGGCCCGGTTCGCTGTGGTCGTGCGGGTCCAGGTGCTCGCCGTCGCCCTCGCCGCTCGGCATCGCGCTCTCCGAGCAGGTCCGGCACAGCAGCCGCACCGAGGAGGACCAGTCCTCGGCGGCGAAGCCGGCGTCGGAGGCCAGCTGCTCCAGGGCGTTGCGGTCGGCCTCGGTAGCCGCCTCCAGGAGCACCACCCAGGTCGGCACCGGGGAGGGCGCCCACAGCTCGATCTCGTCGAACACGGGGTACGAGGGCCCGGCCGCGGTGACGCGCTCGCCGTGCGGCACCCCGTCGTGCAGGACGACCTCGCCCCAGCGCCGCCCCGAGGAGGGCAGCGGGATCGACAGGACCTCCATGCGGGCCGGGTCCAGCCGGCGGCCCCAGACCACCTCGGCCTCGCCCTCGGGCGACAGCCGTACGGCCGCGCTCCCGAGCTCCATGCCGACCGGTTCGCCGTGCGCGTGAGCGCCCGCGCCCGCGCCGTGCGGGTCTCCGGGAACCTTCAGCCCGTACGCCTGCCATGCGCGGCGGGCCAGCGGCCAGTCCTGCAGTGCGGTCGCGGCGATGCCGACGTTCCACCAGTCCGGGGCGCCGGTCTCCCGGTCGAGCAGGGCCACGGCACGCAGCCCGGCGGCCCGCGCCTGCTCCCAGTCGTGGCGGAACTTGTGGAGCAGCGCCAGGTTGAACCAGGACTCGGACAGCCAGGGTTCCAGGTCCGCCGCTCTGGTCAGGAGCGCGCCCGCGTCCTCGTACCGACCGTCGCCGATCAGCGTGAACGCGCGGTCGGTGGCCTGCCGCCACGAGGCGGAGGGCCGATGCCGTACCTTCCCGAAGATCCTCACGATTCCCGCCTGCCGGACACTCTTGCTCGGGACACTCCTGCTGCGAACACTCCTCCTGGGAACACTCTCACTGGCATCCAACCATGCCCACTCGGACGGCCGCTCATTACCCATGGGTTACCCAGGCGGGACGGGTACGACTCTGGCACGTCCGCCCCGGGCGAGCACCCTGGCGAGACACTCCACGACTTCCGGCTGGTAGTCGTGCCCGGTGCCCAGCCGCAGCCGCTCCAGCGCCTCCAATGAGCCGCCCGGGTGACGGGCGCCGCCGACGAGGTCGTCGTACGCGTTGACCGCGCGCACGATCCGGGCGGCGACGGGCTGGTCGCGGTACGGGTCCGCCTGCAGCTCCACCACCACCGCGACCTCGGCCGGGACCCCCGTCTGGCGGGCCACCTCCCCGCCGAGCCCGGCGATCCGGCGGGCCTCGGCCTCGGGCAGCTCGGCGGTGGCCCCGGCCGGGACCGGGTCGACGAGGGAGAGCTGCCCGATGTCGTGCATGAGGGCGGCGTACTCCAGCACCCTGAGCTCCCGCTCGGAGAGGCCCAGCTCCCGTCCCACGGCGCAGCTGAGGGCGGCGACCCGGCGGGAGTGGCCGGGCCGTGTGTAGCCGGCGATCTCGGTCGCACGGGCGAGGGAGGTGATGGTCTGGCGGTAGGTGGTGCGGATGGCGGTGATCCGGTGGAAGGACATCTGGGTCAGGAGCAGCGGCACGCTGAAGACGGGCACCGCCCAGAGGCCGGCGACCGCGACGCCGAGGGCCATGACCACGCCCGTGGCGCAGATCGCGGAGCCGATGCCCAGCTGGGCGCGGAGCTCGTCGCGGAGCAGCGGGGCGAACGGCCAGCCGGTGCGGGACCCGGCCAGCGCGGCGCCGAGGACCGCGTCGCACAGGGCCGTGAGCCCGAGGACGAGGACCAGGAAGAGCGCGAGGTACGGGCCCTGGCCGACCCATTGCTCCAGCCGCCCGGAGTTGTAGAGCGGCTGGAAGCAGACGGCGGCGAAGGTGACGGTGAGGACGCGGCGGGCCAAGTGGTCGAGGGCGGGTCCGCGGCCCCGGGCGATGTGCGGGACGATCCCGAGGAGCGCGGCCGTGACGGCGACGGCGACGATCTGCAGGACCCCGTGGTGGGTGGCGGCCCCGGCGTTCTGCCCGAGCAGGGCGTACGCGAGCGCCCCGGCGGATCCGAGCGGCGCGGGCTGCTGGTGGGCGGCGCCGCCGCTGTCCCGGCGGGCCAGCTCCCCGATGGTGATCAGGGTGCCGAAGACGAGGGCGGTGCCCGGATCGAGCAGGCCGTTCCACACGGTGTGCCCGAGCGCGGCCACGGTCAGCACCCCGGCGGCCCCGCGCACGATGCCGACGGTCCGGCCCCTCACGCCTTCGCCCCCGTGGCGGGGGCGGACGGGGAGCCGGGGGCTCCCGGCGCCTCCCCGCCGGCCGTTGC
>NZ_JBEXPT010000150.1:0-13879 GCF_040612195.1 Streptomyces sp. NPDC006450
AGCGGGGCCCGGTCGGCCGCGCCGCCGAGGAACGCGGCCAGCTCGGCCGGGGGCCGGGCCGGGGGAGGCGGCGCGGGCGCCGAGGGGGTCGCCTGCCAGGCGTGCAGGGCGTCGACGGCCGCGTGCACGACGTCGGCGCACGCGTCCACCGCGAGCGCGGTGAGGTCCTCGTAGTGCAGGTAGAACGTGGCCCGGCCGACGCCCGCCCGGCGGACCACCGCAGAGACGCTGACCTCGGCGAGCGGCCGGTCCGCGCACTCGGCGAGGAGGCTCTCGCGCAGCCGGGCCTTGGTGCGGGCGGTGCGGGGGTCGGTGCGGGGGTCGGTGCGCAGGGTGGCGTCCGCGCCCGGTCCGGCGGGCGACCGCGCGCCCTGTTCGCGGGAGGTCATCCCGCGAGCAGCGCCGCGCCGAGGGCGAGGGCGCCGGGCAGGGCCTGGGCGACGAGGATGCGGCGGTTTGCGGTCGCGGCTCCGTACACCCCGGCGACGATCACGCAGACGAGGAAGAAGATCTGCGTGGCGAGCGAGTCGATGACGAGCGACCAGACCAGGCCGGCGGCGAGGAACCCGTTGTAGAGGCCCTGGTTGGCGGCGAGCGGGGCGGTCAGGCGGGCCGTGTCGGCGTCGAAGCCGGACAGGGCGCGGCCGGGCGGCCGCTGCCACAGGAACATCTCCAGCACCAGGATGTAGGCGTGCAGTGCGGCGACGAGGCCGATGAGGATCGTTGCGACCGTGTGCACGGCCACCTCCCTGGGGGCGGGGCGAGCGGGGAGCGGTCCTCCCCGACTTCCTGGACAACTGTACAGGAAGTCGGTTCGCGGCCGGCGGTCCGCGGCGCGGCTACGCTGACCGCATGACTGCGCACGTATATGAAGACTTCGCCCCCGGACGCCACCGCGAGGCCACGCTGATCCGGCACGCGCTCGGCAGCGTGCACGAAGAGGCCCTGGTCGCGGGCCTGGCGGGCGGTATCGGCTTCATGTACTTCGTGTTCGAGTACGCCGGCCACCCGCCGATGCCGACGATCGTCGCCCAGGCCCACCCCGACCCCTGGGTCCAGGTCGCCCTCGGCCGCCTGCGCATCCCGTACGAGGCCACGCGCAGCGCCAAGCCCCGCTGGAACCGGGTCGAGGCCGCACTCGACGCCGGGGCCCCCGTGTTCTGCACCGTCGACCGGTCCGGCCTCCCCTGGCACGGCCCCGCGCCGATGGCCGAGCTGGCCGCCGCCGATCCGTACGTGGTGGCCGTGGTCGGCTACGACGGGGACACCTTCCACGTCGACGACCCGGCGGCCGGTCTGGACGGGGCCGGCGGTCCGTACGCGATCGGCCGCGAGGAGTTCGGCGCGGCCTGGTCCGGGCACAAGAAGGGCCGCCACCAGATGGTGGTGACGACCGGGAAGCCCGCCGGCGAACCCGACCTGGACGCGGCGATCGCCGCCACGGCCTCCCGCCTCACCGGGCCGGTGCTCGGCAACCACTTCGACGTCAACTTCGGCTTCTCCGGCATGGAGAAGTTCGCCGCGCAACTGCGCGACACGAGCACCAGGACCGGCTGGGAGCGCCGCTTCGCGACGCCCGAGGCCTTCGCGCTGGGCACGCGGCGGCTGTACGCCTGCCTGGAGGAGGAGTGGACCGCCCCGGGCGGCACCCGCCCGCTGTACGCGGACTTCCTCGACCGTGCCGGGCACGGCGAGGCGGCGGCGCTCTTCCGCGACTCCGGGCAGCAGTGGTCGCGGCTCGCGGAGCTTGCCCGTACGGCGGACCCCGAGGCGGACGCCGCGGGACGGCGGGAGCTCTTCGACGCCTGCGCCGAGCTCGTGGACGGCGCCCTGGTGCTGGAGCGGCGGGCGGTCGCACTGCTGCCGGAGGCCGCGCCCGGGGAGTGATTCGCCCGGTGGTCCGGGGCCGCCCCTCCCGCGTCAAAAGCGGCCCGGCAGCGCCGCGCCGAAGCCGGCCGGGAGTGCGGTGAGCTCGGCCGCGGCGCACGCTTGCAGGAGGCGTCGTCCGCGGGAGCGTCGCATGATCCCGCGTAGCTCGAGGGACAGGAGACATCGTGAAGGACCTCAAGTTTGAGCAGAAGGGCTCCCTGTCGCGCCTCGAGGCCGCTGATCAGCTCTCCGCACTGGCGGAGGCGCTGAGGCAGGGCGGCAACGTCGAACTGGAATTCGGCTCCGGGACGCTGAGCCTGCAGGTCCCCGACGAAGTCAGCACGGAGATCGAGGTCGAGGTCGGCGACGGGCAGGTCGAGCTGGAGGTTGAACTCAAGTGGCCCACCGTGCAGTCCGAGGCCGCGCCGTCACGGGCGAAGCGGCCGGCCCGGACCAGGGGCAGGGCGGACCGGACGTCGTGACGTGCGCGTCGCCGACGGCCGAGCGTGCCCGATGAACCCGACTGACCTGTCGTCATGACCGAGGTGGGTTCGCATGGCCCGCAGCACCGCCGATGACGCCGGGCGGCGACATCCCCGGCTCCCGCGACGCATCGGTACCTGGCCGGCCGTGGGAGTCACGGTGGCCGTCCTCGTCGCCGCCAACCTCGCCCTGAACCGCTGGTCGGGCCCGTGGGGCCTGGTGACGGCCGTCGTGGTCAGCGGCCTGCTCCTCGGCGTGGTCCGCTGGGCCGGCGGGACCCTCGCGGACGCGGGTCTGGCCCGGGGCACGCTGGCCCGCGGCGCCCGTTGGGCGCTGGTCCTGATCGGCCTGGTCGGTCTCGTCTACCTGGCCGGGGCCCTGCTGCCGGCCACCAGGGGCCTGTTCGAGGACCGGCGGTACGAGGCGATGGACGGGGGCGAGGTGATGCTCCGCGTGTTCGTCCTGGTGCCCGTCGGCACGGTACTGGTGGAGGAGATCGCCTTCCGCGGCGTGCTCTACGGCCTCGTGCGCCGCGCCCGCGGGGCGGTCCGGGCGACCGCCGTGTCGAGTCTGCTGTTCGGGCTGTGGCACGTGCTGCCGTCACTGCACCTGGCGTCCGCGAAACCGGCCGTGACCTCGGTCGTCGGCGACTCCGGCCTCGGGACCGTGCTGGCGGTGCTGGGGGCCGTGCTGTTCACGGCGGCGGCCGGCGTCCTGTTCTGCGAACTGCGCCGCCGCAGCGGCAGCCTGCTGGCTCCCATGGGCCTGCACTGGGCGGTCAACGCCTTCGGCTACCTCGTCGGGTACCTGCTGCGCTGAACGGCGGCGGGGCGGGATCAGTCCTGCGGGGAGACGATGTCCTTCAGCTCGTTCAGGTCCTGCGCGGTGAATCCGCCGGGCCGCATGATGTCGTTCCAGGCGTCGACGTACGCGGCCTTGTACGTGTGGCCGTGGCCGTCCGGTACGCCGGTCGAGAACGGAAGGTCGGCGGTGACCTGCCAGAAGGTCACGAACGGGATCCAGACCATGGCTTCGAGCACGTCCGAGCCGGGCCGCTCCCCGATCCAGTCGGGCTCGGTGAGAGCCAGGCTCGGGCTCCACCAGACGATCGGGTCGGACGGGTGCATGAGGTAGACCACCCGCGGACCGTTCCACGGCCGGTCCTCCGGAGGGGTCCCGGTGGCCGGATCGTCGGTGAACCGGACGGTCCGCCCCTCCCGGTAGACGGGTTCGATCTCGGGACTGCCCGGGTCACGGTGGTCGCTGAACTCACGGAACAGCGTGTTGAAGTTGGGCGGCCCGACGAACACGGTGCCGGCGGTGCGGTTGCGCAGGTCGGCCTCCCCGCTGAAGGCCGTCTCACCTCCGAACGACCCCAGGCTCTCACCGGCCACGAACAGGCGCGGGCGCTGGTCCGGGGGCAGCTTGGACCATGTGTCGTAGACCGCGTCGAAGAGATCGCGGCCGGCCTCGCGCGCCTTGGACTGGTCCACCAGGTACGACATCCACGACGGCAGGTAGGAGTACTGGATCGCCACGGTGGCCGCGTCGCCGTTGCCCAGGTACTCGAAGGAGTCCACGGCGGCGGGATCGACCCAGCCGCTGCCCGTGGTGGTCATCACGAGCAGGTTCTCGCGGGTGAAGCCGCCCGCCCGTTCGAGGTCCGCGACGGCCCGGGCCGCCCGGGTCTCCGTGTCGTCGGAGGTCTCCAGCCCGGCGTAGGCGCGGATGGGCTCCTGCGCCGTGCGGTGGGTGAACGCGCCGATCTCCTGGGCCGAGGGTCCGCCGTCGGCGAACGCCCGGCCCTGCCGGCCCAGGGAGTCCCAGGGCACGGTCGAGCCCGGCCCGCCCGAGCGCAGCGCCGACGTGGGCTGGTGCACGCCTTCCGGGGTCTCCGTGTCACGCAGCGAGAAGGCCTCGTTGGCCGCGGTCACGAAGCTGCTCAGCAGCAGCCCGGAGAAAGCCGCCCACGCCAGGCCGGCCACCAGGAGCCAGCCGACCACCCGCGCCGCCCGCCCGCCGATCCAGCGATCGAGCAGGTCCGCGGCCCGGTGGTACAGGGCCCGGAGCCCCCGCCCGGCCAGGAGCAGGAGCAGGAAGACGAGGGCGGCGACGACGGGGCAGGCGACGGTGGCGAGGGCGTTGTAGTCGGTGACGCCCATGAGCCGGCGGATCTCGTGCTGCCAGTACTGGCCGAGCCCGAACGCGAGGCCGAAGAGCACGACCGCGGCGACGATCAGGACGAGCCACGACCGGCGCGAGGGACTGCGCGCGTCCCGGTCGGCGAAGGCGCGCCACACGTAGGCGGCGACCACGCCCAGCCCGTAGCCGATGGCCGCGCTGATGCCGCAGACCAGTCCCTGCAGTACGCCTCCGCGGGGGAGCAGCGACGGTGTGAAGGACAGACAGGCCAGAAGGAGCGCTCCCCAGCAGCCGGGCAGCGTCAGGCGGGGCCGCAGTCGGTGTGCGCGGGCCGGTCGCTCCTGTGCGGGAGAGACCGGCGGGTCCTGGCTCATGGCGTCCTCCACGGTCATGGTGCCCCCGCCCTGTCGTTCGTGCCATCCGGGGTGAGGGCCCTCATGTCGGGCCGGTGGGCGGGAGACCGTTCCCGTCGGTGCCCGGTGCGGTCCACTGCGCTCCGGTGCGCAGCCGGAAGGCGGCGACCGCGGCCTCCACGGTGGGGAAGAAGTGCCGGGGGTCGATGGTCCGGGTGAGTTCGTAGGCCTCGATCTTCTGTCGCACCGGGTCCTTGAGTTCGGCGAACACGAGGTGTACCCCGTTCGCGTTGAGTGCCGCGTCGAGCTCTTCCAGGATGTCGGCGGCGGTGGTGTCCACGTCCGTCATCGGCTCCGCCGCGACCACGATCCAGCTCGGCCGCGGGTCCGCCCCGGCCAGCCGCCTGACCTCGTCCCGGAAGTTCTTGGCGTTGGCGAAGAAGAGCGGGGCATCGAACCGGTAGATCACCAGGCCAGGCAACTGCTCGGCGTGCGGGTACGAGCGGATGTCGTGATAGCCCTCCAGACCCCGGACCCGCCCCAGCACGGTGTCGTACGGCCACCAGGCCCGCCGGAAGACGTTGAGTACGGACAGGGCCACGGCGATCGCGATGCCGGGCAGCACGCCGAGCAGGGCCACGCCGACGAAGGCCGCGAAGCAGAGCAGGAACTCCGCCCGGCGCTGGTGCCACAGCCGTACGGCTCCTGGTACGTCGGCCAGCGACAGCGACGCGGTGATGACCACGGCCGCGAGGGCCGGCTGGGGGAGGTCGCGGAACAGGCCCGGCACCACCACGAGCATGAGGATGATGAGCGCCGCCCCGACGACCCCGGTGAGCTGGCTCCGGGCGCCGGCCCGCTCCGCCACCGCCGTCCGGGACCCGCTGCTGCTGACGGGGAAGCCCTGGAAGAGGGCGGCCGCCAGGTTGGCCGCACCGACGCCCGCCATCTCCTGGTTGCCGCGGACCTCCTGGCCGGTGCGGGCCGCGAAGGCGGACGCGTTGGAGATCGTGTCGGCCAGCGACACCAGGGCGATGCCCAGCGCACCGCCGAGGAGCGGTGCGAGGTCGGCGAGCTCCACCCTGGGGAGCGTGAACGGCGGGAAGCCCTCGGGCAGTACGCCGACCAGGCCCACGCCGTGCTCGTCCAGGTCGAGGACGGCGGCCGCGGCGATCGCCAGGACCACCATCACGAGCACCGCGGGAACCTTCGGCAGGAAGCGCTGCAGGACCAGGATCAGAGCGATCCCGCCGAGGCCCACGGCGGCGGCGGCCGGCACCACCGCTCCGTCGGCGATCTTCCTCACGAGCCCGGCGCACTCGCCGATCAGGTTGTCCGCCTCGACCTTGAAGCCGAGCAGCTTGGGGAGCTGGCCGATGAGAATGGTCAGGGCCAGGCCGTTCATGTAGCCGATCATCGTCGGTTTGGAGATGAGGTCGGCGACGAAGCCGAGCTTCCCCACCGAGGCCAGGATCATGATGGCCGCCACCATGACCGCGAGCATCGACGCGAGCGCGACGGCCCGTTCGGGATCCCCGTCGGCCGCCACCAGGGGCAGCACGGTGGCGGCGATCATCGGGCCCAGGGAGGAGTCCGGGCCGAGCACCAGGATCCGGGAGGGCCCGAACACCGCGTACCCGAGCATGCAGAGGATCGTCGTGTAGAGGCCGGTGACGGCCGGCAGGCCCGCCAGCTCGGCGTAGGCCATGCCCTGCGGCACCAGCAGCGTGGTCAGGACGACACCTGCGACCAGGTCCTTGGGCAGCCACTCGCGCCGGTAGGACGACACCGCGCGGATCCCGGGAACTGCCCGGAAGCGGGAGAGTACCCCGTGCCCGTCGTGCCGGTTCGTCACGGGCCGGCCTTCCTCACGCAGTCCTCGACCGGCGGGCCACGAACTTGCCCAGCTCCCATACGAGCAGGAGGGCGACGGCGGCCAGCAGTGCCCAGCCGAACTGCCGCGCGTCGATCTCGGTCGTCCCGAGGATCCGCTGGAAGCCGTCCATCTGGGTCACGAGCACGGAGAGCACGAGCTGGGCCAGGGCCACCCAGTTCATCTGCTTGCTGTCGAACGTCGAGGCCGTCAGCACGGATTCCGTCTCGCTGCGGCACTCGAACGCCGCCACGATCAGGCAGAGGGAGAAGGCCGTGAACGCGATCGACTGGCCCGTCGCGACGCTGTCGTAATGGCTCTGGCCGAGCCGGATCAGCCCGAGCAGGAGGACGGTGATCGCCAGCCCGCCGAGCCCGACCGTGATGAGCACGGGCCGCGTGAGCACCGATTCCCCGCGCGGGCGCGGCCTGCGCCGCATGAGGCCGGCGCTTTCGCGGTCGAAGCCGAGCGCGAAGCCGAACGAGGCGTTGACGACGAAGTGGATCCACAGCACCTGCGGAGGGGTGAAGGGCTCACCCGCGGCGATGTTGAAGACGGTGGCCCCGAGGAACGTCAGCACGAAGGTGACCAGCAGGAGCAGCACGAACCGGATGTACTTGGTGAGGTTGTCGTAGATCGTCCGGCCCTGCTCGACGGCGTAGACGATCGTGGCGAAGTTGTCGTCGGAGAGGATCATGCGGCCGGCGTTCTTCGCCACGTCCGTGCCGCTGCCCATGGCGATGCCGATGTCGGCGGCCTTGATGGCGGGCGCGTCGTTGACACCGTCCCCGGTCATCGCCACGACCTCGCCCTTCTTCTTGAGCGTGTTCGCGAGCAGCACCTTGTGCTCCGGGGCGACCCGCCCCACCACTCCGATCCCCTCGATGCGGGCGATCTGCTCCTCCTCGCTCATGGCGGCGAATTCGGAGCCGAGCACGGCCTCGCCGGGGATCCCGATCTGCCGGGCGATCGCCGCCCCGGTCGTGACGTCGTCGCCGGTCACCAGGCGGACCCGGATGTGCGCCGCCTGCGCGTCGGCCACCGCGGCCCTGGCCTCCTCGCGCGGCGGATCGACCATGCCGACGAGACTGGTCATCCGCAGTTCGGTGACGTACGCGAGCAGGTCGCCCTCCGGGTCGAAGCCGTCCGGGTCCAGGTCACGCATGGCCGCGGCCATCACCCGCCGTCCCTCGCCGCCCATCCGCTCGTTCTGCGCCTCGGCACGGCGGAGCAGCTCGGCGTCCCACGGTACGGTCTCGCCCGCCGCGAGCGCGGTGGCGGCCCGCCCCATCACCGCGGGGGCCGCCCCTTTGACGAAGCAGCGCACGACCTGCCGCCCGGAGGCGTCGACGGCCGAGTGGAAGGTGGCCATCAGCTTGTACTCGGGGTCGAACGGCAGCGTGGCGAGCCGGGGGAGGGCGTCCCTGGTGGCGTCGGTGTCCAGGCCGGCCTTGTGCGCGAGCACCAGCAGTGCCCCTTCGGTCGGATCGCCCACCACCTCGCCGCCCACCAGCTTGGCGTCGCTGGCCACCACGTACGGCAGGATCGCGTCCTCGATCCCGGCGGCGGACCCGGCGGCGTGGTGGATCTTGCCCTCCAGGCCGTAGCCCGTGCCCGACACCGTGTACCGGTCGGTGGGGCTCAGCACTTCGACGGCGGTCATCTGGTTCATCGTGAGGGTGCCGGTCTTGTCCGAGTTGATGGCCGACGTGAACGCCAGCGTCTCCACCGACGGCAGTTCCTTGACGATGGCGTTCCGCTTCGCCAGGTTCAGGCTCCCGACGGACAGGATCGCCTGCGTCACGGTCGGCAGGGCCTCGGGAATGGCCGCGATGGCCAGCGAGACCGCGCTGACGAACAGGACGTCCCAGGCCTGGTCCCGCTGCCGCCCCAGGGCGAACATCACGATCATGGTGAGGCCCGCCGCCCCCGTGATCCACAGGGTCAGCCGGTCGAGCTCCCTGGTCAGCG
Organism: Streptomyces sp. NPDC006450; assembly: GCF_040612195.1. NCBI lineage: Bacteria > Bacillati > Actinomycetota > Actinomycetes > Kitasatosporales > Streptomycetaceae > Streptomyces > Streptomyces sp. NPDC006450. Next base: position 8,692 of record NZ_JBEXPT010000150.1, read on the forward strand.
GCGGCACTTCCCTCTCGGTGGCCGACAGCATGCCGGAGATCTTGCCGAGCTCGGTGTCCGCACCGGTCGCCGTGACGATCATGACACCGCTGCCATGGGTGACCGGGGTGTTCATGAACGCGGTGTTGGTCTGGTCGCCGGGCGACCTCGCGCCGCCCGGCAGCGGGCCGGTCTCCTTCGCGGCGGGAACGCTCTCACCGGTGAGCGCCGACTCGTCGATCTGCAGGGCGCTGGCCTCGACGAGACGTCCGTCCGCCGGTACCTGGTCCCCGGCGGAGATGAGCACGACATCTCCGTCCACGAGCTGCTCGGAGGGGATCTCGGCCTCCCTGCCGTCCCTGCGCACCCGGGCCGTCGCCTTCATCATCGACTTCAGCGCGTTCATGGCGCTCTCGGCCTTGCCCTCCTGGCGCAGGCCCACCACCGCGTTCAGCAGCGTCAGTACGATCAACAGGATCGCGGTGGTCCACTCCTGGATGACCAGCGAGACGATGGCCGCCGCAACCAGGACGATCTGCATGTAACTGCGGTACTGGGCGAGGAAGCGGCGCCAGGCCGGGGGCCGCTCCTCCTCGGGCAGGGCGTTCGGGCCGTGCGCGGCCAGGAGCTCCGCGGCCCGCGCCGCCGACAGGCCGGCCGCGGGATCGACGCCGAACGCCGCCATGACCTCCTCGGGGGAGCGTGCGTACCAGCCGTCCCCGGCATCCCGGGGCTGTTCCGCGAGGGAATCCGACTGCACCGTCATGGTTGTGCCTCCGATCCGGGGCCGCGTACGCATCCGGGCCCGCCGCTCGCCGTCCGAGGGCCGCTAGCCACGCTTCTTCTTCGGCTTGCTGCTCGGCTTGCCGTGCCGGGCGGTGTACGGATCGGCCTCGGCTCCGGCCGGGGCCTCCCGCTCCAGGCTCCGCTTCGTGACCAGGAGATCCTTGCGGGCCTCCTCGCCCACATCGGGGTACTGCGGATCGATGTCCATCAGGGTGTGCGCGAGGACCGCCGCCGAGCAGATCCGCGCGAACCACTTCCGGTCCGCCGGCACGACGTACCACGGCGCCCACTTCGTGCTCGTGGCCGACAGCATCTCGGAGAACGCCTCCTGGTAGTCGTCCCACCGGCGCCGCTCCCGGACGTCGGCGGCGGAGAACTTCCAGTTCTTCTCCGGCAGGTCGATCCGTTTCAGGAAGCGGGTGCGCTGCTCCTCCTTGGACAGGTTCAGGAAGATCTTCACCACCTTGAACCCGTTGTCCGTGAGGTAGTGCTCCCAGCGGTTGATCTCCCGGTAGCGCCGGTCCCAGAGGTCAGGCCCGAGCACGTCCTGCGGCAGCTTCTGCCGCAGGAGGACTTCGGGGTGGACCCGTACGACGAGGACCTCCTCGTAGTGCGAGCGGTTGAAGATGGCGATCTCGCCGCGCTGCGGCAGCCGCCGGGCGTAACGCCACAGGTAGTCGTGTTCGAGTTCCTCGGAGGACGGCACCTTGAAGCTGCTGACCCGGACGCCCTGGGGGTTGACGCCGCTCATCACGTGCCGGATCGTCCCGTCCTTGCCCCCGGCGTCGAGTGCCTGGAGGCAGAGCACCACGCCGTACGTGTCCTGGGCCGCCAGCCGCTCCTGGTACTCGGCGAGCAGCGACACCCCGGTCCGCAGCAGTTCGGTCCCGTCCCGCTTCTTCATGCCGGCCTTGTAGCGGGGATCGAAGTCCCGTTCCAGACGCACCTTCGACCCCGGTCGCACCCGCAGCGGCTCGATGAAGTCCGCGATGCGTTCGGCTCTGTCGTCGGACATCAGCGCTCGTCCCTTCCCCGGTCCCCGGCGGTCACGGCCCGTCCCCCGCTGTGTCCGGGGTGCTTCCGGTGGCGGCGGCGAGCGCCTTCCGGGACCGGCGCTCGGCCAGGATCGGGACGTACTTCCTGACCCTGGCCCGCCGGTACGCGTCGTACGCGGCCTCGACCGTCGCCTCCACGGTGTCCGCGTCGACCCCCGGGTAGGCCACCTTCAGCCGGGCCACGGTCATCCGGACGGACACGAGCTCCTCCGGGGTGGGTGACCGCTCATCCGTCGTTCGCGCCCCAGGATCTTCCCGGGCGGGCGGGGTCGCGGTCCGTTCCGCGCCCTGGAGCGTTACAGGTGCCATATCCCACGACCTTCGGATCGCCGATCCGCGCATGCCGACATCGGGTGAGGGTGTACGTCATGGTGATTCTCCGCCAGACGGGACAAGATCGCCCATTGGGTGCACGGCTGCGGGGTGCCCTGCCGCGATGGTGGCGGCGTTCGAGACCGAAGGGCGTCGGCCACCCCAACCGATCCACCCGGCCAAGCGCCGACAAGCCCGCAGGTCGGCATCGGCCCTGGCAAAGCCGGCCCTACCTGGTCAGACGTGGGAAACGCCGACCGCCCGTGGAGGCGTCCTCAGAGGTGGGCGTCGAGGAACACCCGGAACTCCTGGGCCGTCATCGGGCCGGGCTGGGTGGCCACCGGTTCACCGCCGGCGATGAGGACGGCCGTCGGAGCCCCTGTCACCTCGTACCGCTTGGTCTGCGCCGGGCAGCGGGTGATGTCCACGCGCACCGCCGTCAGCCGGGTCCCGTACTCCTGCGCCAGATCGGCGACGACCGCGTCCATCGCGCGGCAGGGCCCCAGGGCCTTGGGCCAGCTCCCGCAGAAGTAGGCGAGCACCGGCCCGTCCGTCATACCGAGGATGAACTCGAACTCCTGGTCCTCCAGTGGCTGGTGTACCCGACGTGCCATGGATGGTGCTCCGCTTCGTGTGCCGTGCGATCCGAACGGGTCCCATCATCGCCGCTCGGCCCGCCGGGGCGTTGTCAGTGGCGTCTGTGAAGCTGACCGGTATGGACGACAGGATGCTCCGGCGCCGGGTCTACGGCGCCGACCACGACGACCCCGACCCGGGTCCGCTCCCGGGGCACGCCTACGGAGAACTCGTGGGCGGACCCCTCGACGGACTGCTGCTCGACATCACGGGCTGGAGCGGCGCGCAGCTCGCCGAAGAGGCCAGGCTCCCCACGGAGATAGGGCGGTACGGGCCCGGCGGCCGGGCGCACTACCGCCGCCGCGCCGGCGATCCCGGTCACTGGGACTGGACGGGCGACAGCCGCTGAGGCAGCGGCAGTCGGGGCAGCGGGCAGTGGCTGGCAGGCGCCGGGCCGCCTTGACCGGGCGGCCTCAGCCCGCCGCGTTCAGGCCGACCTTGCGCGCCCACAGCACCAGCGGGATCTGGAGCGGCAGCCGTCCCAGGGCCACGGCCCGCAGGGCGGGGGAGCGGTGGCGGGCGTCGGCGGCCATCTTGACGTTCGCGGGGAACACGCCGACGAAGAACGCCGCCGTCGCCAGCGCCGCGACCCGCCGGGTGCGCGGGTGGGCCACGCCGGCCGCGAGCGCGAGCTCCGCCACGCCGCTCGCGTACGTCCACTGGCGCGGGCTGCCGGGCAGCGAGCGCGGCACGATCGCGTCGAACTGCCTGGGCTTGACCGCGTGGGCCACCGCCGCGCCCGCCAGCAGGCCGGCGAGCAGGAGCGGGGAGGAAGGTGTGCGCGGCATCGGGGATCCTCTCGGAGGGGCCTGGGGCCCGGCGATCCTACTCGCCGGTAGCCCGGCGGGGGCCGGCGCCCGGAATCCGTGCCGACGAGCGCGCCCCGAAAAGCTCCGAAGATTTTTCCGGGAAGCTGTCGATCCCGGCGTCTCCCGTTCGACGCAGGGGTGAGAGGCGGGGAGAGCCCCCGTCCTCCACCACCGAGGAGTCACCATGCCGCGCTTCCTTTCGCTCATCCGCATCGACGAGCAGAACCTCACCCCCGACACCCCCTTCCCGGCCGACTTCAACGACCGCATGGGCGCCCTGATGGAGGAGATCACCAAGGCCGGGGTCATGCTCGACACCGCCGGCCTGCTCCCCACCTCCGAGGGGACCAGGGTCACCTGGTCCGGCGGGAAGCTCAGCTACACCGACGGGCCCTTCACCGAGACCAAGGAGGTCGTCGGCGGGTACGCCCTCATGCAGTGCAAGGACAAGGACGAGGCGCTGGAGTGGACCAAGCGCTTCCTGGAGATCCACCCCGAGAACTGGACCGTCGGCGCCGAGCTCCGTCAGCTCGACGGAAGCTGACGCCCGGCACCGCCCCGCGCCGTTTGCCCTGCCTCGTCACGGCTGCTCTGATGGGTAGCCGTGACGGCAGTGAGTGCGACCCGAGCGGTCGAAGCGGTGTTCAGGATCGAGTCCGCGCGGATCATCGCGGGCGTCGCCCGGATCGTGCGCGACGTCGGCATCGCCGAGGAGATCACCCAGGACGCACTGGTCGCGGCGCTGGAGCAGTGGCCGGCCTCCGGGGTGCCCGACAAGCCCGGGGCCTGGCTGATGGCCACCGCCAAGCACCGGGCCATCGACCTCGTCCGCCGCAAGGAGACCTACGCCCGCAAGCTCGCTGAGGTGGGCCGCACCCTGGAGGACGTGCCGCCGCCGGAGGAGGACGGCGCGCTCGCGGACCCCGAGTCCATCGACGACGACCTGCTGCGGCTGATCTTCACCGCCTGCCACCCCGTCCTCGCCACCGACGCCCGCATCGCGCTGACCCTGCGGCTGATGGGCGGCCTGACGACCCAGGAGATCGCCCGCGCCTTCCTCTGCCCCGAACCGACGGTCGCCCAGCGGATCGTCCGGGCGAAGCGGGCGCTCGGACAAGCCGCGGTGCCCTTCGAAGTCCCGTACGGAGCGGACCGCGAAGAGCGCCTCGCATCCGTCCTGGAGGTCATCTACCTCGTCTTCAACGAGGGCTACTCGGCCACGGCCGGCGACGACCTCGTCCGCCCCGCCCTGTGCGAGGACGCCCTGCGCCTCGCCCGGGTCCTGGCCGGCCTGATGCCCAAGGAACCCGAGGTGCACGGCCTGGCGGCGCTGCTGGAGTTCCAGGCCTCGCGGATCGCCACCCGCACCGGCCCGGACGGGGAGCCGGTGCTGCTCGCCGACCAGAACCGGGCCAAGTGGAACCGGCTGCTGATCCGTCGCGGCGTCGATGCCCTGCACCGGGCGGGCTCCGGCCCCTACTCCCTCCAGGCCGCCATCGCCGGCTGTCACGCCGACGCCGTCCGCTACGAGGACACCGACTGGCGGACGATCGCCGCCCTCTACGGACGGCTCGTCCTGCTGATCCCGTCACCGGTGATCGAACTCAACCG
>NZ_JBEXPT010000151.1:0-13728 GCF_040612195.1 Streptomyces sp. NPDC006450
GTGAACCACGGGGGTGCTCACCACGGCGTGTGCGAGGCCGCCCTGGACGCGTCGTCAGGCGGTTGTGGCCGGAGCGGAGTCCGGGGCCGGAGCGGGGTCCGGGGCTGACAGGCCGAGTTCGGACCGGCACTCGGGCGAGCCGGACGGGTCGAAGCGGGAGATGCGGTCGGCGGGCGCGATCCCAGGGAGCACGAAGTTCCACAGGTCGATGACACGGGCGTGCAGATCCGCGCGGCCGGTGCGTACGTGCGAGGTCACCTGGATGCCGGAGAACGCGGCGACGAGCATGGTCGACAGGTTGTGGACGTCGAGGGAGGGCAGGACGTCGCCGCGCTCCTGGGCCGGCGCCAGACAGCTCCGGCAGGTGTCGATCCAGGCGTTGTACGGGCTCGGGTCCGGGTCCGTGAAGGAGCCGAACTCGATGACCAGGCGGATCCCGGCGCGGACCCGGACGTTGGAACGGAGACCGCACGCCATCCGGTGGGTCAGGTCGATGGCGGTCTGGAGGCCCGGCTCCGCGATGGTGGGCAGGCCCTCGGAGATCTGGAACTGCTCGTCCATCAAGGTCCGGGCGATGGCTTCCTTGGACGAGAAGTGGAAGTACAGGGCGCCCTTGGTGACTCCAGCCTCACCGACCACGTCGGTGAGGCTGGTGCCGTGGAAACCGGTCCGGTCGAAGGCGATGGCCGCGCCGTCGAGGATCGCCTGCCGCGTGATCTCGGCTCGTTCCTGTCTGGCCCTCGCCATGCGGGTTCTCCCTGGGGTCGCGGTAGTTGGGCGGAACCGGGAGGTGATCACCGTGGTTCGGCCAGGGCCAATCTAGGCAGATGCGCCGGAAGAAAACCAGTCGACCAGTACTTTTTATGGAAGTGGATCATTAACGGCGTTAACGCGGGGCGGAGGAGGGGCGGAGGAGGGGTGGGTGGGGAGTGGGTGGGGAGTGCGTTAACGCCGGGAAGGGCATTAACGCCGTTAACGTGTACGGTAGACGCAGTTTAATGGCTGGTGCAGTACGAGGGGATCCCATGACGGACGCGGACGAGCAGTGGGGCGCGGCCGTACGGCTGCTCTGGGGGCCGCCGGCGAAGCCCGCGCGCGGGCCCAAGCGGGGGCTCACGCTGGAGGGAATCGCCGGCGCGGGGGTCGCCCTCGCGGACGCCGAAGGGCTGGCCGGCGTATCGATGCAGGGAGTGGCCGGGCGGCTGGCCGTCACGAAGATGGCGTTGTACCGGTACGTGCCGGGCAAGGCGGAGCTGGTCTCGCTGATGGTGGAAGCCGCGATGCCGGACCCCTCGGTACTGGACGGCCGTCCGGTGGGGGAGGGCTGGCGCGAGCGGCTCGCGGTGTGGGCGCGGGAGCTGCTGGCCGGATTCCGGGCGCATCCGTGGCTGTTGGAGGCGACGGTCGGGGCGCGGGTGATGGGTCCGGTCGAGGTGGGGTGGATGGAGCGGGCGCTCGCCGCGCTCGACGGGTGCGGGCTGACGGGGGCCGAGGCGATCGACGCGGTGGTGCTGGTGTCGGGGCACGTGCGCGGGATCGCGGAGCAGGAGCGTGCGATGGCGGGCGGGGCCGCGGGGGAGGGGCCGGACGCGCAGTTGACGTCGGTCCTCGGGGAGGTGATGCGGGTACACGGGGAGAAGTACCCGGCGCTCGGGGCCGCGTTGGCCTCCGTGGCGGAGGCCGGCGGGCAGGACCAGGCGCTGGACTTCGGGCTGGAGCGCATCCTCGACGGGCTCGGGATGCTGGTCGCGGAGCGGGCGGGTGGGCGGGCTTAGGCATTAACGGCGTTAACGCCGGAGGGGTGCGGGCCTTGGTGGTCAGGCGGGGCATTAACGGCGTTAACGCCTCTGAGGTGTGCAGCCTCGTGGTGGGGGTGGGGCATTAACGGCGTTAACGGTGCCGGGCGTGTGTCTCGGTCTCGGTCTCGGTCTCGGTCTCGGTCTCGGTAGTGAGGGTGGGGGTATTAACGGCGTTAACGCTCGAGGAGTACGGGCTTGGTCGTCGGGTGGGGGCATTAACGGCGTTAACGCTCGAGGAGTACGGGCTTGGTGGTCGGGCGGGGCATTAACGGCGTTAACGCCGGAGGGTGCGGGGCCTGGTCTGGGGTGGGCGTTAACGGCGTTAACGGCGTTAACGGTGTGGGGGTGGGTGTGGTTGGTCGTGGGTGGAAGGTGTGAGGGCGTGAGTGGTGTGGGGCCGTGGGCGGTGCCGTTCCGGGTGGACGTGGCGCAGTCGGAGTTGGACGATCTGGGGCGGCGGCTGGAGCTGGCTCGGTGGCCCGATGAGTTGCCGGGGGCGGGCCGGGCGTACGGGATGCCGCTCGGGGAGCTCCGTGAGCTCGCGGAGTATTGGAGTACCGGCTACGACTGGCGGGCTGCCGAAGCGCGGTTGAACGAATGGCCGCAGTACACCACCGTCATCGACGGGGCGCGGGTGCACTTCGCGCATCTGCGGTCGCCCGAGCCGGATGCGACGCCGCTGCTCATGACCCACGGCTGGCCGGGTTCGTTCGTGGAGTTCCAGAAGGTCGCCGGGCCGTTGACGGATCCGCGGGCGCACGGCGGGGATCCGGGTGACGCCTTTCATCTGGTGCTGCCGCACATCCCCGGCTTCGCCCTGTCCGGGCCGACCACCGAACGGGGGTGGGAGTTCAAGCGGGTTGCGCGGGCCTTCGGAGTGCTGATGGAGCGGCTCGGGTACGCGGAGTACGGCGTCCAGGGCGGCGACTGGGGCGCCGCCGTCTCGCGGGAGCTGGGGCGGATCCGGCCCGGGAACGTGCGCGGGGTGCACCTGAACCTGCTCCCGGGCGGCGGGGCCACCGCGGAGCCCCGGCCGGAGGAGTTGGCCGCGCTGAGCCCGGACGAGCGGGAGCGCACGCTCGCCTCCTGGGAGCGGTACCGGGTCTGGGCGCGCGAGCGGCAGGGCTACGCCGACATCCAGGCGACCCGCCCCCAGACGCTCGCGTACGCGCTGAACGATTCGCCGGTCGGGCTGCTCGCCTGGATCGGCGAGAAGTTCACGGAGTGGGCGGACCCGCGCTGCCCCGTGGAGCGCGATCAGATGCTCACCAACGTGACGTTGTACTGGCTGACCGGGACCGCGGGCTCGGCCGCCCGCATCTACTACGAGCGCGCCCATGCCGATTACCAGGGCGCGGCGCCCGAGGTGTCCAGCACCCCGACCGCGCTCGCCGACTTCCCCCGGGACAACTTCGTTCCGCTGCGGCACATCGCCGCGCGGACCGACCGCATCGTGCGATGGACCTCGTACGAGAAGGGCGGGCACTTCCCCGCGATGGAGGTTCCGGAGCTGCTCGTGGGAGACGTCCGGGCCTTCTTCCGCTCCTTGTGACCCAGGTCATTTTCGCGCCGTGTCACGTTCGGGGCCGCCCATCTGTCCCATGGATGACAGCGCGAGGAGCGAGCGGAGAAGGAGACGGCCATGAAGGTTCTGCTGGCGGGTGCGAGCGGGGTTCTGGGACAGCGGGCGGTACGGGCCCTGCGCGCGGCCGGGCACGAGGTCGCCGGTCTCGGCCGGGGCGCCGGGATGGACGTACGGGCCGACGTGCTCGACCGTGAGGGCCTGCTGCGCGCCGTGGACGGGCTCGGCTTCGACGTGGTCGTGCACGCGGCCACGGCGCTGTCGGGGAAGACCATGGCCCGGCACCAGGACATGGCGGGGACGAATGCGCTGCGCACCGAGGGGACCGTCAACCTGCTGGCCGCCGCGCGGGAGACCGGGGCGCGGCGGTTCGTCGTGGAGTCGATGATGTTCGGCTACGGCTACGGAGACCACGGCGGGGCCGTGCTCGGCGAGGACGACGGCTTCGGTCCGCGGGGGGCGAACGTCTGGCTGGAGCGGCACGTGGGCGCGATGCGGACCAAGGAGGAGCTGGCCTTCACCGCGGACGGGATCGAGGGGGTGAGCCTGCGCTTCGGGCTGTTCTACGGGGCCGGTGTCACGGACGTCCACGTGGTGCCGATGCTGCGCAAGCGGGCCCTGCCCGTGGTGGCGGCCAAGGGGCGGGCGCTGAGCTGGGTCGACGTGGCCGACGCGGCCGACGCCGTGGTCGCCGGCGTGGAGGCGGGGCGGCCCGGGCAGGCGTACAACATCGTCGACGACGAGCCGCTGGGGTGGGCCGCGCACATGCGGGCGGTGGCCGCGGCGTTCGGGGCGCCCGCGCCGATGACCGTACCGCTGTGGGTGCTGAAGGCGGCTCCGCTCGCGCACACCATCATGGCGACGGATCTGCGGCTGTCGAATGCCAAGGCGGGGCGCGAGCTGGGCTGGGCTCCGACGTACGCGAGCAGTGCGGCCGGGGTGGGTGCGCTTGCGGAGGCCGCGGGGGCGGCGGCAGCATGATCGTCCGTGAGTACTGCTGAGCACATCCCGGGAGCCTCCTCCGATGCCCTCGGCCCCTTCACCGCCCATCGCCGGCTGCTGTTCGACGTCGCCTACCGGATGCTCGGCAGCGTCGTCGACGCCGAGGACGTCCTCCAGGACGCGTGGCTGAGCTGGGACCGCGCGGACCGCTCGGCGGTCCTCAACCCGCGGGCCTACCTGGTGCGCACGGTCACCAACCTGTCCTTGAACCGGCTCACCTCCGCCCGCGCCACCCGTGAGACCTACATCGGGCCGTGGCTGCCCGAGCCGCTGCTGACCGAGGCCCTGCCGACCGTGCCCGATGGTGCGCACGAGGCGGAGATGGCCGAGACGGTGTCGACAGCGATGCTGGTGGTGATGGAGAGCCTGAGCCCGCTGGAGCGCGCTGTGTTCGTGCTGCGGGAGGTGTTCGGGTACTCGTACGCGGAGATCGCCGAGGCGCTGGACCGCGCGGAGGCGACCGTACGGCAGACCGCGCACCGGGCACGGGCCCACGTACAGGCCCGGCGGCCGCGGTTCGCCACCGAGCCGGGTCAGCGCGGTGAGGTGACCCGGCGGTTCCTGGCGGCGTGTGCGGGCGGGGACCTGAACGCGGTGATGGAGCTGCTCGCCCCGGAGGTGACGGCCTGGTCGGACGGCGGAGGCAAGGTGACGGCGGCCCGGCGGCCGCTGCACGGGGCCGACCACGTGGCGCGCTGGCTGCTGGGCGTGCTGGCCAAGCCCTCGCTGCAGGCGGTGACCCTGGAGTCCGCCCGGGTCAACGGGGAGGAGTCGGTGGTGTTCGTGTACGGGGGAGTCGCCTGTGCGGCGCTGACCTACGACCTGGACCCGGTGGACGGGCGGGTCGTGAACCTGCGGTTGCAGGTGAATCCGGAGAAGGTGGCGGGGTTGGCGGGGTGGGCGGGCCGGCCCGTGGACGGGGCGTCCGGGATGTGAAATGGCGGCGCGAGGGCCGCCGTAGGGCTGTGATCATCATCAGATGATCGATGAACGGCGAACGCGGCCCGTGCTGGTGGGCGACGAACGGGCCACCCTGACCAGCGTGCTCCAGTGGCAGCGGGACACCCTGATGATGAAGTGCGCCGGGCTGTCGGACGAGCAGCTGCGGCGCAGGGCGGTGGCTCCGTCGGGGCTGAGCCTGCTCGGGCTGGTACGGCATCTCGCGGAGGTCGAGCGCGGCTGGTTCCGCAACGTCGTGGGCGGCGAGGACGTGCGCGGCTACTTCGCGAAGAACGAGGCGGGGGAGTGGACCGAGTTCCACGTGGACGACGCGGACGTCGCCGGCTCGTTCAAGATCTGGGAGGACACCTGCGCGCGCTCGCGGGCGATCGTGGACGCGGCCGAGTCCCTGGACGTGACCGGCTCCTCCGACGGGCAGGAGTACTCCCTGCACTACGTACTGGCCCACATGATCGAGGAGTACGCCCGGCACAACGGGCACGCCGACCTGCTGCGTGAGGCGATCGACGGGACCACGGGGGAGTAGCGGCGCGTCGGCGGGAGGGGTGCGGGCCGGCTGGGGGCCGGCGCCCCCCGACCGGCTAGGCGGCGGATGCCGTGGCGCGGTCCACCTCGGCCAGGGCTGTCGCCCAGGGGAAGTGCGCCGGGGCGTCCGGACCGGCCGGGCCGGGGACGAATCCGCCCTCGCCGAAGAGGACCGAGGCGCCGGCGCCGCGCAGGACGGCCAGGGACTGGTCGAACTGCGGGTGGGCGGCGAGGGCGGCGTTGGTGCAGGGCATCGTGACGACGGGGGTGCCCTTGCCGACGGCCTCGGCGGCGACCCCGACGACGAACCGGTCGGTCAGGCCGAGGGCCCAGGCGTTGACGGAGTTGAACGTGGCCGGGGCGAAGAGCAGCGCGTCGGCCGCCGGCCATACGTCGGGCTCTCCGGGCAGCTTGTACTGCCAGCGGACGGGGTGGCCGGTGAGCGCGGCGAGACCGTCGAGGCTGCCGGACAGCCAGTGGGCGGCGGTGGGGGTGAGGCCGAGGCAGACGTCCCAGCCGCGGGACTGGGCGTCCTCGATGACACGGGCCACGTCGAAGACGGGCGGGGCGGCGGAGCAGAGCAGGTAGAGGGTCTTCGTCGTGGTCATACCGCAATGTGATCATATTGCTCGACCCGTGGTTGACCGAGGTCGCGGCCGGTGCGCGGCCGGGCAGTCGTGGGCGGCGTCGTGGAAGGCATGGCCGTCGCGCAGCCCGTGGCGGGTGCGGGAGTTGTCGCCGAGGCGCCGGACGTGACGGACCCCCGGACCGGTTCGGTCCGGGGGTCCGCAGGTCCGCAGGTCCGCAGGTCCGGGGTGAGCGCGCGGGTCAGCGGGGCGAGACGGTCTGCTGGGCGCTGCCCGGGGTGAACGTCTCGAACGCGCCCGAGAAGTCCGTCAGGTCGTCGCCGGGGCGGCCGGGCACCACGCCCGCGAAGTCCTGGGGGATGTCTTCGACGGTGCTGGTGACGGCGTCGGCGAGCGGCGGCTCGACGGCCATGGCGGGGGCGGCGACGGCGAGGGCCGCGGTACCGGCGATGAGGGCCGTGGTGACGATGTGCTTGATCATGTCCTGGTGAACGACGCGGTCGTACGGGGGTCACAACCGCCACCCGGTTGCCGGAGATCCGTCCGGAACCGCGTGAGGAACGCGAACAGCAGGGAGTGCACCACGGCGGGCCGGTCCAGGTGGACGTCGTGGCCGGAGCCCGGGACGGAGACCGCCGTCGTCACGGAGGACGGGTCGGCCGAGTCCGCGGATTCCGCGGAGTCCGCCGAGTTGAGCATCCGGACGGACTCCTCGGGCGGGACGATGCCCTTCTCCCCGATGATCAGCAGGGTGGGACACCGGATCGCGCGCCACTGCGGCCACCAGTCGCGGGTGGCGATCTCGGCGATGGCCGCGACCATCACCGAGCGCTCGAAGCGCGGGTACCAGCCGTCCGCGCGCTGCTCCAGGCCCGCTGCCCAGGCATCGCCGTCGAGGCCCTGGCCGGTGAGGAAGGTGCGTGCCTCGGCGAGGGTGGGGAAGGGGAGCGGCCAGGAGTCCAGCCAGCCGCCGATCTCGTCCGCGGTGCCCGGGTCGGCGCGGGCGGCGCCGGCCTCGATCAGCACGAGGCCCCGTACGAGGTCCGGGTGGGCGGCGGCGGTGAGCATCGCGGTGTGGCCGCCGAGCGACTGGCCCACCAGCACCGGGCGGTGCACGCCGAGCTGTTCGCAGACGGCCCGCACGTCCGCCACGTACGCGGCGCGGGAGACGTCGGCGGGGCGGCGCTCGCTGGCCCCGTGACCGCGCTGGTCCACCGCCACCACGCGGTGGTGCGGAGCCAGGTGCGCGGCGGTGGCGTCCCATTCGCCCGCGTGGCCCGCGAGGCCGTGGAGGAGGACCACGGGGGGCGCGGAGTCGGGGTGCTGGGAGTTCCAGTCACGGCAGGTCAGGCGGACGCCGGCTCGGATGACGGTGCGCTCGGTCCACATCATGCAGAGATCATCCGACATTCTCGGGGTGGGGCCGATGAGTTTCCGCGGGAGTACCGGTCTACCTCTCGTACGTCCCATCGTGTGCCACAGAAGGAAGAGGACCGTCATGACCGAGCCGGTGAAGGGCCCCGCCAGCTACTTCCCCTCCATCGAGAAGAAGTACGGCCGTCCGGTCGTGGAGTGGCAGGAGCTCATCCGCACCTCGCCGCTGACCAAGCACATGGAGCTCGTCGCCTGGCTCAAGAGCGAGTACGGGCTCGGGCACGGGCACGCCAACGCGCTCGTGAAGCACACGCTCGACGCGCGCTAGCCGGAAGCCGGAACCGCCGGGAGGGGTGGGCGAGGGCTGCCGTGGACGCAGGCGTATGTGGTTGAGCTTCTCGGCGATGTTCCGTCTCAGGCCGGGGGAGTTGACTGGTTCTCATGACGAAGACAACGCAGCAGACGCAGAACGACACCCTCCTCCGCACGCTGGTCATCGGCGGCACGGGCAAGACGGGCCGGCGCGTGGCCGACAAGCTCACCGCCCTGGGCCGTCCGGTCCGCATCGGGTCGCGCTCCGGTGAGCCGGCCTTCGACTGGAACGAGCCCGAGGGTTGGGGACCGGCCCTGGAGGGCGTGGACCGCGCGTACGTCACGTACTACCCCGACCTCGGCTTCCCCGGCGCCGCCGAGCAGGTCGGGGCCTTCGCCCGGGCGGCGGTGGCCGCCGGGGTGCGCCGGCTGGTGCTGCTCTCGGGGCGCGGCGAGGAGGCGGCGCAGCGGGCCGAGGCGGCACTGAAGGACTCCGGGGCCGACTGGACGGTGGTGCGCGCGGCCTGGTTCAACCAGAACTTCGACGAGAGCTTCTTCCTGGAGCCGGTGCTCGCCGGCGAGATCGCGCTGCCGACGGCCGACGCCGTCGAGCCGTTCGTCGACGCCGGGGACATCGCCGACGTGGTGGTGGCCGCGCTGACCGACGACCGGCACATCGGCCGGACGTACGAGCTCTCCGGTCCCCGGCTGCTCAGCTTCTCCGATGTCGCGGCCGAGCTGTCGAAGGCGACCGGGCGCGAGATCTCGTACGTCCCGGTCTCGACCGAGGCCTACCGGGAGACCCTGCGGGAGAACGGGCTCCCGGAGGACTTCGTGGAGCTGTTCACGCTGATCCTGGACGGACGCAACGCGCACCTGGTGGACGGGGTCGAGGAAGTGCTCGGCCGCAAGCCGCGGGACTTCACGGACTTCGCGCGGGAGGCGGCGGCCCGCGGGGTCTGGGACGTGTAGGCCGTGGGCGCTTCGAGAGCGGGTGGTTGGGGAGCGGGCGGTTGGGGAGCCGCCGGGCGGGGAGTGGGTGGGCGGGGACCGGGTGGGGAGAATGGGCCGATGGATACGCTGACGGCTCTGCTCGAAGGCCCCAAGGCCACATCCGCCTTCCTCATCAAGTGCGTGTTCGACCCGCCCTGGTCGGTCCGCATCGAGGACCGGGCGCCGCTGTCGGTGATGACGATGGTGCACGGATCGGCGTGGCTGCTGCCGGACGGGGGCGAGCCGGTGTTCATCGCGCCGGGCGAGGCGGTCCTGGTGCGGGGACCGGATCCGTACACCCTCGCCGACGCCAAGGACACGCCGCCGCAGATCAGGGTGGGCCCGGACCAGCGGTGCAGCAGGGTGGACGGCGGGGAGGACGTGTCCGACTCCATGGCCCTGGGGGTACGGACCTGGGGCGCGGCGGCAGGCTCGGCGGTGCTGCTGAGCGGCACCTACCAGGACCCGGGCGAGATCGGCAGCCGCCTGCTCACCGCGCTTCCGCGGGTGCTCGTCGGCCCGGTCGACCCCACGCTGGTCGGGCTGCTGGGCGTCGAGATCTCCCGTACCGAGCCGGCCCAGGAGCTCGTGCTGAACCGGCTGCTGGACCTGCTGCTGATCGGCGTCGTACGCGGCTGGCTCGCGGAGCGGGGCGGCGCCGAGAACGACCCGGTCACCGGCCCGGCCCTGCGGCTGCTGCACGAGAACCCCGCGTACGGCTGGACCGTGGAGTCACTGGCCCGCAAAGTCGGCGTCTCGCGGGCCGCGTTGGCCCGCCGCTTCACCGAGCTGGTCGGTGAACCCCCGATGTCCTATCTGACGGGCTGGCGCCTGGCGCTGGCGGCGGACCTGCTGCGCGACCCGTCGATGACGCTCGCCTCGGCCGCCCACCGGGTCGGCTACAGCTCGGCGTTCGCCCTCTCGACGGCCTTCAAACGGGTACGGGGGGTCAGCCCGCGCGAGTACCGAGCGGGCGCGGCGGCTGCCGCGGGGTAGGGGGCGGGGGGCACGGAGGCCGGGCTCAGGGGGTCCGGAGATCCAGGACGCCCACCGTTTCGCCGTCGGTCTGTTCGCCCGTGGGGCGGAAGCCGAGGGAGAGGTAGAAGGGTTCGGGGGTGCCGGCGCCCGGGTGCCAGGTGACGTAGGCCTGGGAGGCGCCTCGGCGGCGGAGTTCGGCGGCGACCTCCGTGACCGCGAAGCGGCCGTAGCCATTGGACTGGTGGGCGGCCGATATGTTCAGGCGCCAGAGGCCGGAGCGGATGTCGTGGGGGTCCTCGGCCGGGCTCCAGGCGATGTCGAGGAAGGCCATCACGAAGCCGACGATCTCGTCGCCGTCGACGATCGCCCGGGGCCAGGCCGTCTCCCCGTGGGCGTAGGCCTCCGCCAGTGATTTCGCGACCGGGGAGACGAGGTGCTCCTGGTCGGGGCGGACCGACAGCGCGCAGACGGTGTCGAAGTTGTCGGGCGTGACCGGGGAGAGGCGCAGGCCCTGCGGGGGAGTGCTCATCCGCGCAGCCTACGTGTGCGTTACATGTGAGTTGGCGGGGGTCGGGCGGTGGAGGGAGTCCGCCGTCCCGAGGGTGCCCGTCGTGGCACGATCGACAGCTGTCGGGGGGCGGTGGGCCTCCCGTGTTCGGGTTTCGGGTTTCGTACAGACGGGGGCACAGCAGATGGGAACCACCGGCAGCAGACTCTCCACCGCACTGCTCGTCCTGTCGACCGTCCTGGTCGGCCTGATGGCGGGGCTGTTCTTCGCCTTCGACGTTTCGGTGATGCCGGGACTGGCGAAGACCGACGACCGTACGTACGTCACGGCGATGCAGAGCTTCAACGCCGTCATCGACGGCAACCCGCTCTTCGGGACGGTCTTCGTCGTCGCGCTGCTCGCCGCCTTCGCCGCGGCGTTCGTCGAGGCGAAGGCGGGGCGCCGCGCGGTCGCTCTGTGGACCGCGGTGGCCGCGGCGGCGTACCTCGTCGTGCTCGTCGTCACCTTCGCGGTCAACATCCCGCTCAACAACGAGCTCGCCGACTTGGGCGACGCCTCGAAGTCGACCGACTTCTCGGTCGTCGAGAAGTTCAAGGGAACCTGGGAGACGGCGAACATCGTGCGCACCCTGCTCTGCGCGGCGGCCCTGACGGCCCTGGCGCGGGCGCTCGTACTGTACGGGCGGGCGACGGGGGCGTCGGCGGCGTCCGGGGGCCGCCGCTGACGGCAGGCAAGATCCGAAAGAGACAGCCTAGGCCGCCAGCAGGGCCCAGGACTGGCAGGCCAGGGCGCCCGTGCACAGGGCGGTACGCCAGCGGTTTGCGGGCACCCACTTCGTCTCGAACGCCGCGCGCACGGCAGCCGGTTCGGCGATCCGCTCGGCGGGGCCGGCTGCCTCCAGGGCGTTGTTGAGCGGGATGTTCACCCGGCCGGTGACCGCGACGGCGAGTACGTACAGGACGAGGGCACCCGTCAGCGCGGGGAGCGGCGCGTGCTCGCCGGCGGGCAGGTGCAGGGCCAGGGCGAGACCGGTGAAGAGGAGCGCGCCCAGGAAGGCCAGCATGAACCAGCCATTGATGATGGAGGTGTTCACGCGCTGCATGACGGAGATGAGGGTCCGGTCGTCGGAGCGCTTGAGGGCCGGCATCACCGAGACGTCGAAGGCGAAGAAGAGGCCCGCCATCAGGCCGGTGGTGAGCGTCGCGGCGACGAGGGCGGCGACCCGTGCGATGTCCATGCGGCCTGTCTATGTCCTTCCCCGGGGTTCTGTCCATGGTGGAGTGGGAGCCGAGTGGCCCACGGTGGAGTAGGGGCCGAGCCGAGCAGGCCGGAAAGGCTCGTGGTCGTGGTTGGCGGGCGGGGTACCCTCCGGCTGGGATCGTGCTCGGATAATGGATTCCGCGATGCGGAAGTCTGGTCCGGAGCTTCGAGCCGCATCTCGGAGCCGGTCCCGGCGTAGAGACCAGGAGGAACAGACCGTGACGGACCCCAAGGACCCGCAGGGCCGGCTGGACGCGCTGCGCGGCGAGATCGAGCGCCGCAACCCCGCCCAGCCCGAGTTCCACCAGGCCGTACGGGAGGTCCTGGACACCCTGGCCCCCGTGTTCGCGGCGCGTCCCGAGTACGCGGAGCCGGGTGTGGCCCTGCTGGAGCGGCTCACCGAGCCGGAGCGGCAGATCATCTTCCGGGTACCGTGGCAGGACGACCGCGGTCGCGTCCACGTCAACCGTGGCTACCGCGTCGAATTCAACAGCGCGCTGGGCCCGTACAAGGGCGGCCTGCGCTTCCACCCGTCCGTGGACATCGGTGTGGTGAAGTTCCTCGGCTTCGAGCAGATCTTCAAGAACGCGCTGACGGGGCTCGGCATCGGCGGCGGCAAGGGCGGCAGCGACTTCGACCCGCGCGGGCGGTCGGAGGCCGAAGTCATGCGCTTCTGCCAGTCCTTCATGACCGAGCTGTACCGGCACATCGGTGAGCACACGGATGTCCCGGCGGGCGACATCGGCGTCGGCGGGCGCGAGATCGGCTACCTCTTCGGCCAGTACCGGCGCATCACCAACCGCTGGGAGGCCGGTGTCCTGACCGGCAAGGGCAAGGGCTGGGGCGGCTCGCTGATCCGTCCGCAGGCCACGGGCTACGGCAGCGTGCTGTTCGCCGCGGAGATGCTGGCGGTCAAGGGGCTGGCGCTGGACGGACTGACGGCCGTCGTCTCCGGTTCGGGCAACGTCGCGATCTACACGATCGAGAAGCTGCAGCAGCTCGGTGCGAACCCGCTGACCGCGTCGGACTCGCAGGGGTACGTGGTGGACGAGAAAGGCATCGACCTCGCGCTGCTGAAGCAGATCAAGGAGGTCGAGCGCGGGCGCGTGAGCGAGTACGCGCAGCGGCGCGGGCCGTCGGCGCGGTTCGTGCCGGGCGGGCGGGTGTGGGACGTGGCGGCGGAGGTCGCCTTCCCGTCGGCCACGCAGAACGAGCTGACCGCGGACGACGCGCGGACGCTGATCGCGAACGGGGTCAGGGCGGTGTCGGAGGGCGCGAACATGCCGACCACGCCGGAGGCGGTGCACCTGCTGCAGGCGGCCGGGGTGTCCTTCGGACCGGGTAAGGCGGCGAACGCGGGCGGGGTCGCGGTCAGCGCGCTGGAGATGGCGCAGAACGCGGGGCGCGTGGCGTGGAGCGCGGAGCGGGTCGAGGCGGAGCTGGCGGGGATCATGCGGGACATCCACGCGGTGTCCTACGCGACTGCCGAGCGGTATGGCTCCGCCGGGGACTATGTGGCCGGGGCGAACATTGCCGGGTTCGAGCGGGTGGCGGACGCGATGTTGGCGCAGGGGTTGATTTGATGCGCCGACGCGCGGGTGTGTGGGGGCGCTGAGGTAGGGGGTGGGGTGCGGGTCGGGGTGCCGCTGTGCGGGGGTTGTCCCCTACCCGCCCTTCCTCCCTTCCCCTGGCTGCGCCCGGACCGCAGGGAGCCCGGGCTGCGCCCGGGCTCCCCGGGGTCCGCCCCGGCCCCCGCCCCGCGCACGCCCGCGGGGCCGGGGTGGGGGGGGGGGGGGGGTGGGTGGGGGGGGTGGTGGGGGTAGGGACGGGGGTGGGGGGGGTGTGGTG
>NZ_JBEXPT010000152.1:0-13669 GCF_040612195.1 Streptomyces sp. NPDC006450
TTCGGGGGGGCTGCTGTTTTCAATGATTGTGGGGGCCCCACCCGGGCGTTTGGTTTTCGTCGGCCCCCCGCGCCGGGCCCCCCACGCCGACGTCCTGGAAGCGGTGAAGTCCGGCGCGACCGGCTACCTGCTGAAGTCCGCGGGCGCCCAGGAGCTCATCGACGCCGTGCGCCGCACGGCGGCGGGCGACCCCGTCTTCACCCCGGGCCTGGCCGGCCTGGTCCTCGGCGAGTACCGGCGTCTCGCCACCGACCCGGCGCCGGCCGCCTCCGACGAGCCGAAGGCCCCGCAGCTCACCGACCGGGAGACCGAGGTCCTGCGGCTGGTGGCCAAGGGACTCTCGTACAAGCAGATCGCGGAACGGCTGGTCATCTCCCACCGCACCGTGCAGAACCACGTGCAGAACACCCTGGGCAAGCTCCAGTTGCACAACCGGGTGGAGCTCGTCCGGTACGCGATAGAGCGCGGCCTCGACGACGCGTAAGGCGGGCACGGGGCGAGACAGCCGCTCGTACGAGTGAACGGGGCGTACGCAACGCCCCATAATTCCCCCGGAATTGCCCCTTCCCGGCACCTTGCTGTGACCTGAGTCACCACTAGCGTGACCGTCATGCGGGCCCCGCGGCCTCAGCGGGCCCTGTGGCGAAGGGAAATTCCATGAAGGTCGGAGTGCTGACGGGCGGCGGCGACTGCCCCGGTCTCAACGCGGTGATCCGCAGTGTCGTGCGCAAGGGTGTGCAGGAGTACGCCTACGATTTCGTCGGTTTCCGGGACGGCTGGCGCGGCGCGGTCGAAGGCCGCACCGTCCCCCTCGACATCCCCGCCGTCCGCGGGATCCTGCCGCGGGGCGGGACCATCCTCGGCTCCTCGCGCACCAACCCGTTCAAGCTGGACGACGGCGTCCGCCAGATCAAGGAGAACCTCGCCAAGCACGAGGTCGACGCCCTCGTCGCGATCGGCGGCGAGGACACCCTGGGCGTGGCCGCGAAGCTGTACGAGGAGTACGGCATCCCCTGCGTCGGGGTCCCGAAGACCATCGACAACGACCTGTCGGCCACCGACTACACCTTCGGCTTCGACACCGCGGTGGGCATCGCCACCGAGGCCATCGACCGGCTGCACACCACAGCCGAGTCGCACATGCGGGTGCTGGTCGTCGAGGTGATGGGCCGGCACGCCGGCTGGATCGCCCTGCACTCGGGGCTCGCGGGCGGCGCCAACGTCATCCTCATCCCGGAGCAGCGCTTCGACGTGGACCAGGTCTGCGCCTGGGTGAACTCCCGCTTCAAGGCCAGCTACGCGCCGATCGTGTGCGTGGCCGAGGGCGCGATGCCCAAGGACGGCGACATGGTGCTGAAGGACGCCACGAAGGACTCCTTCGGACACGTGCGGCTGTCGGGCGTGGGCGAGTGGCTCGCCAAGGAGATCGAGGCGCGGACCGGCAAGGAGGCGCGTACGACCGTGCTCGGACACATCCAGCGGGGCGGCACGCCGAGCGCGTTCGACCGGTGGCTGGCAACCCGCTTCGGGCTGCACGCGATCGACGCGGTGCGCGACGGCGACTTCGGGAAGATGGTCGCGCTGAAGGGGACGGACATCGTGCGGGTGCCGATCGCCGAGGCGACGGCGAAGCTGAAGACGGTGGACCCGGCGCTGTACAAGGAGGCCGGAGTGTTCTTCGGCTGAGATATCGGCAGTTCCCGGCTGTTCCCGGCTGTTCCCGGCAGTTCCAGGCAGTTCCAGGCAGTTCCCGGCTGTTCTCGGCTGGGCCGCACGGCGGGTAGGGGCCGTGGGTCGTAAGGTGACAAACGACCCATGGTCCGATTCTTTGGCGCAGTACGGGAGCGAACGTGGAAATCCTGGCATTCGGCGTGCAGGGGGACGAGAAGCCGCTCCTGGAAAAGGCCTTCGCGGGGCAGCACGACGTGCGCTGCCTGGACGTCTTCCTCAGCGAGGACACCGCCCCCATCGCCGCCGGGTACGAGATCGTGTCGTCGAGCGTCAACGCGGACCTGAACGGCCGGGTGCTGCGCACCCTGGCGGCGGGCGGGACGAAGATGATCGCCCAGCGCTCCACCGGCTTCAACAACATCGACCTGGACGTCGCGCGGCAGCTGGGCCTGACGGTCAGCCGGGTGTCCTACTACTCCCCGTACTCGGTGGCCGAGTTCGCGTGGACCCTTGCCATGGCGGTGAACCGGCGGATCGTCCGGGCCTCGAACCGGACGCGGGACTTCGACTTCCGGCTGAACGGCCTGATGGGCCGCGACATGCGCGGCCGCACGGTGGGCGTGCTCGGCACCGGCAAGATCGGCGAGGCGTTCACCCGGATCGCGCACGGCTTCGGCATGAACCTGCTGGGCTGGGACGTGGCGCAGAACCCGGCGTGCGTGGAGCTGGGCATGAAGTACGTGGACAAGGACGAGCTGTTCGCCTCCTCGGACCTGATCAGCCTGCACGTCCCGCTGCTGGAGTCCACGCACCACATCATCGACGCCGACGCGCTCACGATGATGAAGGACGACGCTATCCTGGTGAACTCCAGCCGCGGCGGGCTGGTCGACACGGACGCGCTGGTCACGGAGCTGCGGTCCGGGCGTTTCGCGGGGGTGGGCCTCGACGTGTACGAGGCGGAGGCAGGGCTCTTCTTCCTGGACAAGTCCCTGGTGGCCGTCGAGGACGACACCCTGGCGCGGCTGATCACCTTCCCGAACGTGGTCGTCACCTCCCACCAGGCGTACTACACGCACGACGCGGTGGGCCAGATCATCGACACCACCGTCGCCAACGTCGCGGACTACTTGGCGGGCCGCCGCTCGGAGAACACCCTCTCGCCATCCTGACGCGCCCCGCGTACCGCTAGATTCGGCCGCGTGAGCATACCCACCGTCTTCTTCTGGAGCCTGCTGGCCCTCGCGGCCGTCCTGTTCCTCTACGCCGCCCGGGCGCTGCCGCGCGCGCTCCGGGCCGAACCCGGCGCCCGGACCGACCCGTGGCTGACCTTCGCCGACCACGCGCTGTCGATCCCGCCCCCCGTCGCCCTCGCGCTGGGCGAGGGCGAGGCGGCGTTCTACGCGATGCTCCTGCTGGGCCCGGTCCTCACCTGGAGCCTGGTCCGTTCCTTCCGCTCCGCCGCGGCGGCGAAGGCGACCGGCTAGGCCTCGGCCGGGGCCCGGACCCCGGCGATCAGGTCGCGGACCAGGTCCGCCCCGCGGAGGGTCAGGACCGACTCCGGGTGGAACTGCACGCCCGCGAAGCCTCCCGCCGCCGAGCGCAGCGCGTGGACCTCGCCGGTGGAGGGGTCCCGGGAGACCTCGATGCCCCGCAGGGCCAGGGACCGCTCCCGCTCCGCGGAGCAGTGCGCCGCGTACGTGTTGTAGAAGCCGACGACCTCCTGCGCCCCGAACAGCGGGATCCGCGTCTGAGCCCCCTGCGCCGGCTCCGCCTTGCGGACCAGCGGGAGCCCCAGCTCGGCGGCGAGGAGCTGGTGGCTGAGGCAGACCCCGAGCAGCCCGCCCCGGTGCGAGGTCAGGAGCTCCGCCGTCAGCTCGCGCATCGTCCGGATCTTCGGATCGCCGAAGTCCGCCGGGTCGCCCGGGCCGGGGCCGAGCACGATCGGCCCGTCCCAGGCCAGGGCGGCCGCCCGCAGCCCCGGGTCGTCGTAGCGGCGTACGGTCACCTCCAGCCCGGCCACCCGCAGCACGTGCCCCAGCATCGAGGTGAAGGTGTCCTCCCCGTCCACCACCAGCGCGTGGCCCGTCACCTCCGCCGGCCGCTCCTGCATCCGCAGCCAGAACGGCGCCAGGTCCTCGCGCCGTGCCGCCAGGGCCGCCTGGACCCGGGGGTCGTCGGCCAGCCGGGCCCCCGTGAAGGAGGGCCGCACCGCCGCCGGGCGCACTCCCAGCGCCGCCAGCACGCCCGCCGCCTTCGCGTGTGTCTCCGCCACCTCGCCCGCCGGGTCGGAGTGCCGTACGAGGGTGGCCCCGACGGGCACCCGCAGCGCGCCGTCCGGCGCGATGTCCGCCGTGCGGATGAGGATGGGGGAGTCGAGGGTCTGGGCGCCCGAGGCGCCCTGGCCCAGCAGGGCCAGCGCGCCCGCGTAGTAGCCGCGGCCGCCCGTCTCGTAGCGCTCGATGACCCGGCAGGCGTTCTGCACCGGCGATCCGGTCACCGTCGCCGCGAACATCGTCTCCTTCAGGACCTCGCGGACGTCCAGCGAGGAGCGGCCGCGCAGCTCGTACTCGGTGTGCGCCAGGTGCGCCATCTCTTTGAGCCGGGGACCGACGACCACCCCTCCCATGTCCCCGACCGTGCACATCATCTTGAGCTCCTCGTCCACCACCATGGACAGCTCCTCGGTCTCCTTGCGATCGCCCAGGAAGGCGAGGAGGGAGTCGGCCGTCGGCCCCCCGGCCGGGTGGCGGTACGTACCGCTGATCGGGTTCATCACGACCGTGCCCCCGGACATCCGCACGTGCACCTCGGGGCTGGCCCCGACGAGCGTGCGGTCCCCGGTGTGGACCACGTACGTCCAGTACGCGCCCCGCTCGCCCTCCAGCAGCCGCCGGAACAGCGCCAGGGCGTCGGCGCGGCCGAAGCCCTCGATCCGGCCCCGGTAGGTGCGCCGGATGACGAAGTTCGCGCCCTCGCCCCGGCCGATCTCGTCCTCGATGACCCGCCGGACGGTGTCCGCGTACTCCTCGTCGGGGACGTCGAAGCCGCCGTCGTCGACCCGCACCGCGTGGGCCGGCAGCGCGGCCAGCGCCTCGGCGAGGGGGATCTCGTACGCCTCCTCCGCGACCAGCACGCTCAGCGGCGTGCCGTCGTCGCGTACGTCGAACCCACGCTCCCGCATCTGCCGGAAGGGGACGAGCGCCAGGGCGGGCCGCTCGCCGACGGGCAGGTCGGCCAGGTGCTCGGCCTCGTGGACCGGGCCGATCAGCACCTCGACGGTGTCGTGGTCGCGGCCGGGCGTGCGGCGGCGCAGCAGCGCGAAGGGCGGGCAGGTGTCGTCGAGCAGGCGGCTCAGGTGCGGGTGCGGGTGCGAATGCGCGGGCATGGAGTTGGGCGTCCTATCCGGTGTCGGAGGGCGGGACGGCCGGTGCTCCAGCGGAAACACGGAAGGCCGCCCCTCGGGGCGGCCTTCGTGTCGCTCGTGTCTTCAGGTACGCGCGAGAAGTGGGCCGCCGGGAGCGGGCCACCACCAGTTCTTGGTCGAGTGCGCGTACATGCCGTGAACCCTAGCCCACCGGAGCTGCGGGGGCTGGTAAACGGGTGAGTAACACAGTGAGAGACATCCGTCTCACGTAGTGGTCGGCGACCGGGAGGTGCGGTGTGACGCCGTAATGTGTGTGGGGTGACCGTGAACGCAGAAACCCAAGCCCCCGCCTCCAAGGCGACCTGGCGAGACCTTCCCGCGGCGCAGCAGCCTTCGTACCCCGATGCCGAGGCCCTGCGCGCTGTCGTCGCGGACCTCGAGTCGTATCCTCCCCTCGTTTTCGCGGGCGAATGCGACCAGCTGCGCGCCCGTCTGGGAGCCGTCGCCAAGGGCGAGGCGTTCCTGCTGCAGGGTGGCGACTGTGCCGAGGCCTTCGATGCCGTCTCCGCCGACCACATCCGCGCCAAGCTGAAGACGCTGCTCCAGATGAGTGCCGTCCTGACGTACGCGGCCTCCGTGCCGGTCGTCAAGGTCGGCCGCATCGCGGGCCAGTACTCCAAGCCCCGCTCCAAGGACACCGAGACCCGCGACGGCATCACCCTGCCGACCTACCGCGGCGACTCGGTGAACGGCTTCGCCTTTACCGAAGAGGCCCGGATCCCGGACCCCGAGCGTCTGAAGCGCATGTACCACGCGTCGGCCTCCACGCTGAACCTGGTGCGCGCCTTCACCACCGGCGGCTACGCCGACCTGCGCCAGGTGCACGCCTGGAACCAGGACTTCGTGAAGAACTCCCCGTCCGGGCAGCGCTACGAGCAGCTCGCGCGGGAGATCGACAACGCGCTGAACTTCATGAAGGCCTGTGGCACCGACCCGGCGGAGTTCAAGGCCGTCGAGTTCTACGCCTCCCACGAGGCGCTGCTCCTCGACTACGAGGGCGCCCTCACGCGTACGGACTCCCGCACCGGCCGGCTGTACGACACCTCGGGCCACATGGTCTGGATCGGTGAGCGCACCCGCCAGCTCGACCACGCGCACATCGAGTTCTGCTCGCAGATCGCCAACCCGATCGGCATCAAGCTCGGCCCCACGACCACGGTGGACGAGGCGCTCACCTACATCGACCGCCTCGACCCCGAGCGCGAGCCGGGCCGGCTGACCTTCGTCGTCCGCATGGGCGCCGACAAGGTCCGCGACAAGCTCCCCGAGCTCGTCGAGAAGGTCACCGCTTCCGGTGCGACCGTCGCCTGGGTCACCGACCCGATGCACGGCAACACCTTCGAGGCGGCCTCCGGCCACAAGACGCGCCGTTTCGACGACGTGCTCGACGAGGTCAAGGGCTTCTTCGAGGTCCACAAGGGCCTCGGCACCCACCCGGGCGGCATCCACGTCGAGCTCACCGGTGACGATGTCACCGAGTGCGTGGGCGGCGGCGACGAGATCTTCGTCGACGACCTGCACCAGCGCTACGAGACGGCCTGCGACCCGCGCCTCAACCGCAGCCAGTCCCTGGACCTGGCCTTCCTCGTCGCCGAGATGTACCGCGACCAGTAGGCGGTCAGCTCAGTGTGAGCACCTCATGACGATGGGGCGCGGATCGAATGTGATCCGCGCCCCATCGTGGTACCCGGGTCTTTTAGGGAACCCTAAGTTTGGGTACGGTTAGGTAAGCCTCACCGAATACGGGGATGGCTGGTCGACCCGATCCGGACAGGGAGGTGAACCGCGTGTACGTCTGCTCTTGTTTCGGGATCACCGACAAGCAGGTCAAGGACCACGCGGCTGCCGGGGCCTGCACCCCCCGCCAGATCGCCTCGGCCACGAAGGCCGGCACCGACTGCGGGTCCTGTGTGCGGACCATCCAGGGCCTCCTCGGCCGCGGGGCCTGCCCGCGCCGCGAGCTGCTGGAGAAGGGCGACGCCGTCACCGTGCTCGCGGCCGATCCGCTGGTGCCCGCGGGCGCGGAGCTCGCCGAAGCCGCGTAGGACGCCCCGTGCGGACTAGCTCGGCTGCTCGATGAGCTGCGCGATGTAGAGCGCTTCGCCGATGGACTCGATGAGCTCCAGCTGGGTGTCGAGGTAGTCGATGTGGTGCTCCTCGTCCTCCAGGATCTCCTCGAAGAGCCGCGCCGAGGTGACGTCACCCTTGCCGCGCATGACCTCGATACCGCGCTTCAGCCGGTCGATCGCCTCGACCTCGACCTGCCGGTCGGCCTGGAACATCTCCGTCAGCGTCTGGCCCACGCGGACGTGGAAGAGGCGCTGGTAGTTCGGCAGGCCGTCGAGCATCAGGATGCGCTCGGTGATCTTGTCCGCGTGCTTCATCTCATCGATGGACTCTTCACGCGTGTACTTGGCGAGCTTCGTCCAGCCCTTGTTGTCCTGGATCCGGTAGTGGAGCCAGTACTGGTTGATGGCCGTAAGTTCGCCGGTCAGCTGCTCGTTCAGAAACTCGAGGACCTCGGGGTCGCCCTGCATCGCAGAGGCTCCTTCCAAGCAATGTCAGCAATGTGACGGGGCAGGTGCGCGCATCCTTGCACCGCCACAGGAGGCCGTCCAGTAAGTGCCTCCTTAGTGGGAGTTACCGTGACTTGCCCGAAATCCGGGCGAAGCTGGTCATGACCACCCCGCCAAGTCTGTCACCATGGAGACATGGGTCAGCCGGAAAGCCGGGAATCTCCGGGATCAGAGCAACTGGAGCTTCCCCCGGGGCAGAGGCTGCAGCGAGGCTGGCCGGTCACCCACTACGGGCCGGTGCCCAAGTTCAAGCCCGAGCGCTGGGAGTTCCGCGTCTTCGGCGCGACGGCCGACGGTGAGAAGCACTGCTGGAACCACGAGGAGTTCGCGGCCCTGCCGTTCGACTCCGTCGAGGCGGACCTGCACTGCGTGACGAAGTTCAGCATGACCGGCGCCGAATGGGGCGGCGTGCTCGCCCGCGCGATCCTCGCCCTCGCTCCGCCGTCCCCGCAGGTCACACACGTGATGGTGTGGGCCGAGTACGGCTTCAGCTCCAACATGCGCCTCGCGGACTTCGCCTCCGAGCGGACCGTCTTCGCCACCCACCAGGGCGGTGAACTGCTCACCGCCGAGCACGGGTTCCCCCTCCGGCTGGTCGTGCCGCACCTCTACGCGTGGAAGGGCCCCAAGTGGGTCCGCGGCATCGAGTACATGACCGCCGACCGCCGCGGCTTCTGGGAGGAGCGCGGCTACCACAACATCGGCGACCCCTGGCGCGAGCAGCGCTACTCGTACCAGGAGGAGCCGGGGGACGGCCCCGAGCTGTAGTCCCGCAGGTCAGGGGCTCAGTGGTGGTACTGGTGAACCACCGCGTGGCCCTTGCCGCGGCCGATCATCCACTTGTTGACCGGCGTCGTGACGACGAAGGCCACCGCGAAGGCGATCGCGAGCGCCGTCCAGAACAGCGCGTCCGACAGCATCGCGTCCATGGCTCCGGGCCAGAGCAGGATCACCCCGTTGTCGATCAGTTCCATGACGGCGATCGAAAGGGTGTCCGCCGCCAACGCCACCCGGACGGCCGTACGGAAGTCCAGGCCGGCGGAGCGGATCCCGCGCAGGGTGAGCGCGTAGCCGAAGAAGAACGCGAGGATGATCGCGAGGGCCATCGTCGGGGCGTTCCCCCAGCCGAGCGCGGTGCCGATGACCATGCCGAGCACCTCGCCGATGGCGCACCCGGTGAGGCAGTGGAGCGTGGCCCGTGCGGCGGCGGCCCAGGTGACCTTCCCGCCGCCGGGGGTGTGGCCGTGGTGGTGGCCGTGGCCGTCACCGTCGCGGTGCTCGGGGCCGTGGTGCTCGTGACCCGCGTGTCCCTGGTGCTGCCCGTGCTGCTGCTCGTGCGCGTGTTCCATGACGACCCCCTGGCGTGGTACGCCGGATAGCGGCTCTGTCGGTCGATATGACAGAACCGTATACCCCCTAGGGGTATTCCTCAACAGATCAGCCGAGCTCCCGGAGCTCCTTCAGCAGCGCCACGTCCGCCGCGTGTCCCTCCTTGCCGCCGGGCGTCTCGGTGATCAGCGGCACGCCCTCCATCGCCGCATGCGTGAACAGTTCCGCGAAGGCGTCACGGCCGATGTGGCCCTGCCCGATGTTCTCGTGCCGGTCCTTGTGGGCGCCCACGCCCTCCTTGGAGTCGTTGGCGTGCACCAGCTTCAGCCGGCCCGCGCCCACCGTGTCCACCAGCAGGTCCAGTGTCTGCTTCGTCCCGCCCGGCTCCGCCAGATCGTGCCCGGCCGCGAAGATGTGGCAGGTGTCGAGGCAGATCCCGAGCATCGGATGGCGGTCGAGGGCGTCGAAGTACGGCCCGAACTCCTCGGCGGTCGAGCACAGCGAGGAACCCTGACCGGCCGTGGACTCCAGCAGCAGGAAGGGGTCGTCGTCGTGCGTCAGCTCGTCCAGCAGCGGCAGCATGTGCTCCCTGACCTGCGCGTACGCCGCCTCGCGCGGCCGCCCGCCGGTCGCCGAGCCGGTGTGCACGACCACCCCGAGCGCGCCGATCGCACGGGCCCGGCGCAGTGAGTGCCGCAGCGATTCCACGGACTTCTCGACGGTCGCCTCGGTGTGCGAGCCGAAGTTGATCAGGTACGGCGCGTGGACGTAGGCCGGGATGCCTTCCGCGGCACAGGCCGCGCGGAACAGCTCGTCCTGCGCGGGATTGCCGACCGGAGTGGCCCAGCCGCGCGGATTGGCGACGAAGACCTGCACGGCCTCGGCGCCCATCTCGCGGGCGTACGCCAGCCCGACCGAGGCGAGCCCGCCCGCGACGGGCACGTGCCCGCCCACTGGATTGCGGCTCATCGAATGGTTCATGGCGTGCTGTTACAGCCCCTTGGTCCTGATGGTGATCGTGCTGCCCTCGGCGGCGTTCTGCCCCGCGGGCACCGACTGGGAGTCCACGGTGTTGCTGAAGGAGAGGAAGGGCTTGTCGACCTTGACCTTGAAGCCCAGGCCCTCCAGGGTGGCGCGGGCCGCGTCGGCCTCCTGGCCGGTGACGTCCGGGACCGGGATCTGGCGGGGACCCTTGGACACGGTGAGGGTGACCGTGTCGCCCGTGGCGGCCTGGGTGCCGGCGCCGATCGACTGGTTGGCGACCGTACCGGCGGGCGAGGGGGAGTTGACCTCCTCCGGAGCCGTCTCCACCTTCAGGCCGAGGCCCTCCAGGGTGGCACGGGCCTGGGCGAGGGAGGCGCCCGTGACCTGGGGGACCGGCACCGGGCGGCCCTTGCTGACCACCATCGCGACCAGGGTGTCGAGGGCCCGCTTCTGGCCGCCCGCCGGGTCCGTGCTGATCACCGAGCCCTGCGCGACGTCCTGGCTGAAGGCCTGTGTGACGGCGCCCGGCGTCAGGCCGGCCGAGGTCAGTTCGGCCTTCGCGGCCTCCAGGGGCTTGCCCTTGAGGTCGGGGACCACCGCGACCTCGGGTCCGCGCGAGATGGTGAGCGTCACCGCGCCGTTGCCGCGGATGCGCTTGCCGCCGGCGGGGTCGGTGTTCATCACGGTCCCCTTGTCGAAGGCCGCGCTGAACTTCCGGTCGACCCGCTTCACCCCGAGCCCGGCCGCCGTCAGCTGGGACTTGGCCTCCGCCTCGGTCTTCCCGAGCAGGTTCGGGACGTTGCTGAACTGGCCGGAGCTGATGTACCAGACCCCCGTGCCGAGGCCGAGGCAGAGCAGGACGCCGAGCACGGTGAGCAGCACTCCGGGGCGGCGGATCCGGGAGGCCGCCGCCGGGGGCAGGGGCGGAGCCGCGAGCCGGGAGGTGTGGGACACGGGCTCGGCGTGCGAGGCGTGCACGGCGCGCGAGGTCACCGCCCGGGGGATCACGCTGGTGCGGTCCTCGGCGGCGGTCCGCTCCGCGGCCCGGGCCTGCGGCGGTACGGCGTCCAGCTCGGAGTCTGCGAGCTGCGCGCGGGCGTCCATGGCCAGCCCGAGGAGGGCGGCAGCGTCGTAGGGGCGCAGATCGGGGTTGCGTGCGGTGGCCTGGGCGACGAGCTCGTCCAGCGCGGCGGGCAGTCCGGGGACGGCGGCCGACGGGGGCGGGACGTCCTCGTTGAGGTGCCGGTAGAGCACGTGGGCCGGATTGTCCCCGGTGTGCGGCTTGGCGCCGGCGAGCATCTCGTAGAAGACGACGCCGCAGGCGTAGACGTCCACGCGGGTGTCGGTGACGCCGTTCTCGATCTGCTCGGGGGCGAGGTAGGAGACGGTGCCGAGGACGGACCCG
Organism: Streptomyces sp. NPDC006450; assembly: GCF_040612195.1. Taxonomy (NCBI): domain Bacteria; kingdom Bacillati; phylum Actinomycetota; class Actinomycetes; order Kitasatosporales; family Streptomycetaceae; genus Streptomyces; species Streptomyces sp. NPDC006450. The sequence continues at coordinate 11,393 of NZ_JBEXPT010000152.1, forward strand.
GTGGTGTTGGTCACGGAGTCCACGGACCGGACCAGCCCGAAGTCGGCCACCTTGACCCGGCCGTCGTCGCCGATCAGCACGTTCTCGGGCTTCATGTCCCGGTGCACGAAGCCCGCGCGGTGCGCGGCGCCGAGGGCGGCGAGCACCGGTTCGAGGATGTCGAGGGCCGCGCGGGGCTGGAGCGCGCCGCGCTCGCGGAGCACGTCGCGCAGGGTGCAGCCGGAGACGTACTCCATGGCGAGGTAGGTGTACGGACCGTGCGTGCCCTGGTCGAAGACGGCCACGACGTTGGGATGGGCCAGGCGGGCCACGGACTTCGCCTCACGGATGAACCTGTCGACGAAGCCGGGGTCGGCGGCGAGGGCCGGGTGCATCACCTTCAGGGCGAGGACGCGGTCCAGGCGGGTGTCGACGGCCCGGTAGACCGTGGCCATGCCGCCGGCCGCGATGCGGGCGTCCACGCGGTAGCGGCCGTCGAGCGTCTGCCCGACGAGGGGGTCATCCAGGGTCGTGTCCACCCGGAGATTCTACGAGGGCCCAGCGGCGCACCGTCCCGGGCGCCCGACGGTTGCAGCCCACCTGTGACGTGGGGCGGTACGGGGGCCCGCTCGCGCGGGGCCCCGTACCGCACCCCCCCTCAGAACGCCGGGCGTTCCGGGTCCAGGGTGGCGCGGCCCTCCGTGGGGGAGGAGGCTTCCGCGAAGCGGCGTTGGGGGATGCGGCCCGCTCGGTGGGCCAGGCGGCCCGCCGCTACCGCGTCCCGCATGGCTGCGGCCATCAGGACGGGGAGCTGGGCCCGGGTCACCGCCGAGGCGAGCATGACCGCCGCGCAGCCCAGTTCCATGGCCAGTGCCACGTCCGAGGCCGTTCCGGCCCCCGCGTCCAGGATGACCGGAACTCCGGCCCGCTCCGTGATCAGCTCGAAGTTGTGCGGGTTGCGGATGCCCATGCCTGAGCCGATGGGGGAGCCGAGCGGCATGATCGCCGCGCAGCCCACGTCCTCCAGCTTCCGGGCCAGCACCGGGTCGTCGTTGGTATAGGGGAGGACCGTGAAGCCCTCGTCGACCAGGATCTCCGCGGCGTCGAGCAGCTCGACCCCGTCCGGGAGGAGGGTGCGTTCGTCCGCGACGACCTCCAGCTTGATCCAGTCCGTGCCGAGGGCCTCCCGGGCGAGGCGCGCCGTCAGGACGGCCTCGCCCGCGGTGAAGCAGCCCGCGGTGTTCGGCAGGACCGAGATGCCGAGGCGGGTCAGGACGGACAGGACCGAGCCCTGGACCGTCGGGTCGAGGCGCCGCATCGCGACCGTGGTGAGTTCCGTGCCGGACGCGACGAGCGCGCGTTCCAGGATGTCCAGGCTCGGCGCCCCGCCGGTGCCCATGATCAGGCGAGAGGAGAAGGTCCGGCCACCCAGGGTGAAGAGGTCGTCCGCCATGGTGCTCAGCCTCCCTGGACCGCGGTGAGGACCTCGACGCGGTCGCCGTCGGTCACGGAGGTGTAGGGCCACTGGCCGCGCGGCACCACGGTCTCGTTGAGGGCGGCCGCGACCCCCTTGGTGGCTTCGGTGAGGGTGGCGACCACCGTGGCGAGCATGGTCCCGTCCGCGATCTCGCGCGGCTCGCCGTTGACGGAAATGGTCATGCGAACGACTCCTGTCGCGTGAGGGTGGACGTGAGGTCGAAACGGCGCGGGGTGAAGGGGCGGGCGATCTGAGGCAGTTCGCCGGTGGTCAGCAGGTCCGCCATCACGTCACCGGTCAGCGGGGTGAGCAGGACCCCGTTGCGGTAGTGCCCGGTGGCCAGGTGCAGCCCCGGGAGTTCGGTGGGGCCGAGGAGGGGTGCGTTGTCCGGCGATCCGGGCCGCAGCCCGGCCCGGGTCTCCACGAGGGGGAGTTCGGTGATCCCGGGCACCAGCTCGTGGGCGTCGCGCAGGAGTTCGTAGACCCCGCCCGCGGTGACGGTGGTGTCCCAGCCGAGTTCCTCGCTGGTGGCGCCGAGGACGAGCTCGCCGTTCTCGCGCGGCACCAGGTAGACGTGGCTGCCGCGCACGACGGCCCGTACGGTCCGCGACAGGAACGGCGCGTACGACGCCGGCACAGCGAGCCGCAGCACCTGCCCCTTCACCGGCCGTACGGGGGCCACGGCCTCGGGCGGTACGCCGTCCAGCCGGCCGCTGAGCGAGCCCGCGGCCAGCACCACCTGGTCGGCGCGCAGCTCCGTACCGTCGGTGTCGTCGAGGACCGCGCCGCACGCCCGGTCGGCGGCGGTCAGCAGCCGCGCC